>CAKMQF010000077.1 GCA_927911745.1 uncultured Gemella sp. | reverse complement strand
TCAGTTAAGTCTTTATTCACACCCATTAAGAATGGCGCTACCCCTTGTGGATACATGTAAAGTTTATCTTTGTAACTAGATGCTTTAACTGCTGCTTCATTTAATTTAGATTTATCAACATCATCTAATGGAACTAATAAGTCTTTCGCTGCCCAAGCAATTACACGTCCTGGTGCATCATAGATTACATCTGGAGCTGTTTTCGATTGAATAGCTGTTTCAATTTTTGCTGGTCCATCTGTAAATTCAATTTTTTGATAGTTAACTTTAATATTTGGATTTTTCGCTTCAAACGCTTTGATTAAAGCTGCATCAAAATCCTCAGTTTTTTTGAATTCTTTATCTTTTGTAAATTGTGGGAAGTCCCAATAAGTAATTTCTACTTTTTTATTCGGATCGGCTTGTTTTTCTTCTTTTTTACCGCCCACACACCCTGTTAAAACAAGAGCTGTCGTTGCTGCTACAGCAAACAATTTATTTAATTTTCTCATAATATGAGCCTCCTTATTTTGTATGTTTTATAAAAATTTGACGTCTTAATTAAATTATTCTAAGATACTAAGTTCAGTATCTACATCGAAGTAATGAGCTCTATTCATATCTAAAGCAAATGTTAGTTCGTCTCCCATTTTAATATTTTGTCTTGAATGTACAATTGCTTTAATATTCTCTCCATTTAAATCAGTATGAACAATATACTCAGAGCCTAATAACTCTGCCACAATTACTTTCGAAGTAATCTTGGCATGTGAATATGTCTCTAGTACAAGTGGATCATTAGAGATATTTTCTGGTCTAATTCCCAAAACTACTTCTTTTCCTTCATAACCCAATTCTTTTAATCTATCATAGTGTCCTACCGGAATTTCTATTTCTCCTCCATCTTTAGTTACAAAGTTACCTTCAGCAACTCTACCTCTCATGAAGTTCATTGTAGGTGCTCCGATAAATCCTGCTACAAATAAATTTTCTGGATGATCATAAATCTCTTTAGGGCTTCCAACTTGTTGAACAATACCTTTTTTCATTACTACAATTCTATCCGCCATTGTCATAGCTTCTGTTTGGTCATGTGTTACATAGATTGTAGTTGCTCCTAAAGTATTATGAATCTTAATTATTTCCGCTCTCATGTTACTTCTTAATTTAGCATCTAAGTTCGATAGTGGTTCGTCCATAAGGAATACCTTCGGACTTCTTACAATAGCTCTTCCTAGTGCAACCCTTTGACGTTGTCCTCCAGAAAGTGCTTTTGGCTTTCTATCTAAAAGTTCTTCTAATCCAAGAATTTTTGCAGCTTCTTCAACTTTCGCT
Source organism: uncultured Gemella sp. (assembly GCA_927911745.1). Lineage (GTDB taxonomy): Bacteria > Bacillota > Bacilli > Staphylococcales > Gemellaceae > Gemella. Next base: position 36,036 of record CAKMQF010000077.1, on the reverse strand, counting down.
TTTATTTCATCTTTAGGAACCTTTCTTAGTTTTAGAGCAAATGCCATATTATCAAAAACTGTCATATGTGGGTATAGCGCATAACTTTGAAATACCATTGCGATATCTCTATCTTTAGGTTCAACATCATTTACTAACTTATCCCCTATATAAAACTCACCCTCTGTTATATCTTCTAGACCAGCAATCATTCTAAGGGTAGTAGATTTTCCACACCCTGATGGTCCAACAAATACAACAAATTCCTTGTCAGCTACTTCCAAATTAAAATCAGTTACCGCGCAAAAGCCATTATCATACTTTTTATAGATTTTTTTTTAATGATAAACTCGCCATATTAACCTCCTATAAATTGATATTTATCTTTTCATCAAAAATAGTATCATATTTGAAAGCGTTTGTAAAGATAAAAATCTAGAAATTTAATGTTTTAATCTTTAGAATAGTTGATTATTTTTCCATTTTATTTGAACAATAAACAAACTTATTTTTTAAAAATATCATATGAAATATATTTAAAAAACACATTATGAACTTTAAAGCAAACATTTTATCTCATGATATTTTAATGTATTTTATTATTATATTGAGATTTTAATTTAATACATTAACACTCGTATAATTATAATCATCTTTTTAAAATCTTTTACTATAACTATTCTTAAACAAAAATCATATCCTATATTAATAAATAAACTCTAATTTGTTTTACATAATGGAAATTAAGATACACTTAATAAAACTATTACTTTATATTAGTGAAAAATAGATATCTAATATCCTTAATATATTTATAAATAAAAATAAACATAAACATAATTTTTTCAGGTAAAATCATATAGATATAAATAAAAAAAGGCAAAAGTCTTAGACTTTTACCTTTTTAAATTTATTCTATACTAATTAGCGTTTGATGTTGTAGAATGCTAATTCACCTGGGTAAACAGCTGTTGCATCTAATTCATCTTCAATACGTAATAATTGGTTGTATTTAGCAATACGGTCTGTACGGCTAAGAGAACCTGTTTTGATTTGTCCAGCGTTAGTAGCAACTGCGATATCTGAGATTGTTGAATCTTCAGTTTCTCCAGAACGGTGAGAAATAACAGCTGTGTAACGAGCACGTTTAGCCATTTCGATAGCGTTTAGAGTTTCAGTTAAAGTACCGATTTGGTTAACTTTAATTAGGATTGAGTTACCAACACCTTGTGCGATACCTTGTGATAATTTTTTTAGTATTAGTTACGAATAAATCGTCCCCTACTAATTGTACACGGTCACCGATACGGTCTGTAAGTAATTTCCATCCTTCCCAGTCATTTTCATCCATACCATCTTCGATAGTGATGATTGGGTATTTATTTACTAATTCTTCTAAGTAATCAACTTGCTCTGCTGAAGTACGAACTGCTCCACCTTCACCTTCGAATTTAGCGTAGTTGTATACTCCGTTTTCGTAGAACTCAGATGACGCACAGTCGAATCCTAAGAATACATCTTTACCTGGTTCTAATCCAGCAGCTTTAATTGCAGAAAGAATAGTTTCAACTGCATCTTCAGTTCCTTCGAATGTTGGAGCGAATCCACCTTCGTCACCTACTGCAGTAGATAAACCACGGTTATGTAATAATTTAGCTAAGTTGTGGAATACTTCAGCTCCCCAACGTAAAGCTTCTTTAAATGTAGGTGCTCCTACTGGTAAGATCATGAACTCTTGGAATGCGATTGGAGCATCTGAGTGAGATCCACCGTTTACGATGTTCATCATTGGAGTTGGTAATTCTTTAGAGTTAGTTCCTCCTAAGTATCTGTATAGAGGTACTCCTAAAGAATCAGCTGCAGCGTGTGCTACTGCTAAAGATACACCTAAGATAGCGTTAGCTCCTAGACGTCCTTTGTTTTCAGTTCCATCTAATTCGATCATAGCGTAGTCAATTCCTACTTGATCAAATACATCGAATTTACCTTCTAATAATGGTGCAATTTCTTCATTAACGTTAGTTACAGCTTTAGTTACACCTTTACCTAAGTAACGACCTTTGTCTCCATCACGTAATTCAACTGCTTCATATTGTCCAGTTGATGCTCCTGATGGTACTAGTGCGCGTCCAAACGCTCCTGATTCAGTTGTTACTTCAACTTCTACAGTTGGGTTCCACGTGAATCTAAAACTTCTCTTGCATATACTTCTGCGATAATATCAAATGTTTTTGCTAACATTAATTTTCTCCTTGTTGTTTAATTTATATTTCTATTATACTACAATTTTTAAAAAATTGCTAAACCTAATCTAATTTTCCGCCTTCTAAAAGAGCTAAGAATGATTCTGGTTGTAAAGCAGCTCCACCTACTAATGCTCCATCTACGTCTGGGCATGATAGGTATTCTTTTACGTTTTCAGGTTTTACTGAACCACCGTATTGGATACGAACTTTTTCAGCAACTTCTTTTCCATATAGTCCTTCAACTACATCACGAACAGCTTTACACATTTTTTGTGCATCTTCTTAGTAGCTGATTTTCCAGTTCCAATAGCCCAAATTGGTTCATAAGCGATAACTGATGATGCTACTTGTTCAGCCGTTAAATCAGCTAAAGCTCCTTTTACTTGAGCTCCTACGAATTCAGCAGCTTTTCCTGCTTCATAAGTTTCAAGTGTTTCACCACAGCAGATGATTGGTAATAATCCATTTGCAAAAATAGCTTTTGCTTTTTTATTAATATCTTCATCTGTTTCGTGGAAATATTCACGACGTTCTGAGTGACCGATTACTACATAATTAACTCCCATTTCAGCTAATACTTTTGGTGAAGTTTCACCTGTATAAGCTCCAGAATTTTCGAAGTAACAGTTTTGAGCTGCAACTTTTAATCCTGTTCCTTCAGCAGCACTAAGTAATGCACTTAAGTCCACAGCTGGAGCTGCAATACCAGCTTCAACTTTATCTGCTGATGGTAATTTCCCAGCGATTGCTTCAACAAAAGCTTTAGTTTCTTCTGGGTTTTTGTTCATTTTCCAGTTTCCTGCGATAAATGGTAATCTTGACATAATGTTACTCTCCTTGAGTTTTAAAAATTATTTGTTTGATAATGAATCAATTCCTGGTAATACTTTTCCTTCTAGGTATTCTAGAGAAGCTCCCCCACCTGTTGAAATGTGTGAGAATTTTTCTGCATATCCTAAAGAAATAGCTGCTGTTGCACTGTCTCCACCACCAATAATAGTAGTAGCACCTTCTAAGTGAGCGATAGCTTCACATACACCAATTGTACCTTTTGCGAAGTTTGGCATTTCGAACACACCCATTGGCCCGTTCCAAATTACAGTTTTTGCTCCCTCAAGAGTGTTTTGAATAATTCAACAGTTTTAGGTCCGATATCTAAACCTTCTTCATCAGGTTGAATATCACCTTCAGCAACACGGCTAGGTGCATCATTTGAGAACTCTTTAGCTACAACTGTATCGATTGGTAATACTAATTTATCACCAGCTTTTGCCATAAGTTCACGAGCGTATTCAACTTTATCATCTTCACAAAGTGAAATCCCGATTTCTTTACCTTGTGCTTTCATGAAAGTATAAGCCATACCTCCACCGATGATTACTTTATCAGCTTTATCTAATAAGTTTTCAATTACTGCAATTTTATCAGAAACTTTTGCTCCACCTAAGATCGCAACAAGTGGTCTTTCTGGGTTATCAACTGCTCCACCGATAAATTTAATTTCTTTATCTACTAGGAATCCAGAAGCAGAGTTTCCTTCACCAATGTTAGATGCAATACCTACGTTTGAAGCGTGTGCACGGTGAGCTGTACCGAATGCATCGTTTACATATACATCACCTAAAGAAGCCCAATATTTAGCAAGTTCTGGATCATTTTTAGATTCTTTTTTACCATCTACATCTTCGAAACGAGTGTTTTCGAACATTAAGATTTCACCTTCATTTAATCCTTTAACCGCTGCTTCTAATTCAGCTCCGCGAGTTTCAGCTACGAATTTTACTTCTTTACCTAATAGTTCTGATAATCTTTTAGCAACTGGCGCTAAACTTTTTGAAGCTTTATCAGCTTCTTCTTTAACACGTCCTAAGTGAGAGAACGCTACTACTTTAGCTCCTTGATTTAAAGCATACTCAATAGTTGGTAATGCTGCAGTAATACGATTATCGTTTGTAATTACACCATCTTTTAAAGGCACGTTGAAATCAACACGCATTAAGACAGTTTTCCCTTGTAAGTTACCTAAGTCTTTAATAGATTTCTTCATGGAAAGCTCCTTTTAAATATTTTTGGAATATATGAGACAAGATATAAGTCAAAATCAACTTATATCTTATCTACTCTTATTTATTACCTAATTAGATTATTTGATTAATCCTGCAAAGTATTTTAATGTTCTTACTAATTGAGCAGTGTAAGACATTTCGTTGTCGTACCAAGATACAACTTTAACTAATTGTTTGTCACCAACAGTGATAACTTTTGTTTGAGTTGCATCGAATAATGATCCGTAAGAAATTCCTACGATATCAGAAGATACGATTGGATCTACGTTGTAACCGAATGATTCGTTAGAAGCAGCTTCCATAGCAGCGTTAACTTCTTCAGCTGTAACAGTTTTTTCTACTACTGCTACTAATTCAGTTAATGATCCTGTTGGTACAGGTACACGTTGAGCAGCTCCATCTAATTTACCGCTTAATTCTGGGATTACTAATCCGATTGCTTTAGCAGCACCAGTTGTGTTAGGTACGATGTTAGCAGCCGCAGCACGAGCACGACGTAAGTCTCCTTTAGGGTGTGGAGCATCTAGTGTGTTTTGGTCACCAGTGTATCCGTGGATAGTTGTCATTAATCCTTCAACTACTGTGAAGTTATCGTGTAATGCTTTAGCCATTGGCGCTAAACAGTTAGTAGTACATGAAGCACCAGAGATAACTGTTTCAGTTCCATCTAAGATTTCGTGGTTTACGTTGTAAACTACAGTTTTAACGTCGTTTCCACCTGGAGCAGAGATTACAACTTTTTTAGCTCCTGCTTTAATGTGAGCTTCAGCTTTTTCTTTAGAAGTGAAGAAACCAGTACATTCTAATACTACGTCTACTCCTAATTCTCCCCATGGTAATTCAGCTGGTTTGGATTAGCGAAAGCTTTAATTTCTTTACCGTTTACTACGATGCTTCCTTCTGCTGCAGATGCTTCTCCGTCAAAACGACCTTGAGTTGTATCGTATTTTAATAAGTGAACTAGTTGAGCAACTGGTGTTAAGTCGTTAATTGCTACTACTTCAATCCCTTCTACGTTTTGGATTCTTCTTAATGCTAGACGTCCGATACGTCCAAATCCGTTAATTGCTACTTTTACTGTCATTTTTTAGTTCCTCCTAAAAATTTTTATTAACTTTTTTTATTATTTTTTTGCAAATAGCCTCGTCAATAATCAGTGTTGCATTAGCTGGATTAGTATTTAAGTAACTGTATACCGCATCCGCTTTTGCCTCTCCACCAACTATCGTAAAGACATTATCAATGCCATTAACATCTTTAAAACTCATACCTATAGTAGAGGTTTTAAATATCTCATTGCCGTTCTCATCGAAATAACTTCCAAACGATTCACTAACAGCTTTTTTCTCATTTAACACTTCTAAAACTTCTTTAGACGACTTACGTCTTTCTGCCATTTCAAAAGCATTTCCTATACTATGGATAATTATGGATGTTTTTTCTATAACATCAAGTGCATTTTTTACAACAGGCTCTTTTACAAGTTCCTCCAATGCCTTTTGTCCTATATTATCTGGCGCGTGTAACAATTGATATGCATGACCTGAATTCTTAGCCATTTTAGACGCTATATCATTTGCTTGATACTCAGTATCCACGACAGATAAGCCACCTCTTATCGGTGTTATAGTAACATTTTTCCCATAACCAAATGTTGCATTAGCTTTGCCGGCTATGTAGTACATTGTACTTCCTCCGCTGACTCCAATTACGCAATCTTTAGTTATTTTAGCATTAACCTTATCCAAGAGTAGGCTTGTCATTTCTTCTCTAGTAGCTTCATTATTAATAAAGTCACCAGCAACTATATGAACTTGTTTTAATGAAAAATGGTTTTTTATAAAACTTCTTTCTTTTGCAAAGACATCGTTTATAAGCGCTTCTTTTATCTCTAAAAGAAGGATTTCTCCTTTTTCAGTAATACTCATCCCTGTAGCGTTTTTTGTAATTAGCCCTAACTTGGATAAAACTTCACATTCTGTACGTAATTGCCTTTCTGTCATATTGATAAAATTCAATAATGTTTTTCGACCAACAGGTTGATTAACTTTAATAGTAACCAACAATTCATATCTATTATTAAATTTCATAAACATTTCAGGTACGAGTCTACTTTGCATATGTAACAAATGTAAAATATCCATCTTATGTTTCCCCTATAGAATTGAAAATTTATTTGTGGACACCTTTTGTCCGGTTAGGTCGTTTTTCGACCAACTTATTTTAAAAAAATAAACTTTCTGATTAAAATTATAGCAAAGACTTAGCAAAAAATCAAGTCCTTACAGCAAGATTTTAATCAAAAAATTCATTTTCTATTTTAAGATTGTTAGTAATTCAATTTGGATTATGAAATAAAATACGAATATCATTTCATATTCTTTGTAATCTATTGGTAACTCAGAGATGTATTGACTAGGATAATTTACTTCAATATCTTTTTTCAAGTCAGCGACGTTAATATTATCAAAATTGTATCTAGCAAGTAAGTTCTCTAATTCACTATCACTATAATAGAATATTTTCTTAACTTTTGAAGAAAATAAACTATCAGCAAGTGTAATGTTCTCTAAAACAGATAATACTGATTGTAGATCGTGAGCTGCTTTATTAGAATTTTCCGCAATAATGCTGTATAACTTTTTTAATAAAAGTCTCGGAATTTTGTACTTTAATTCTAAAACTTCAAAATCTACTTCTTCTGTTTTTTCCGTATTATTTTGTTTTTTCACCGCTTTTGACTCAGCTACTTGATTAGCATTCTTATCAACAAAAACTACGAATTTATCAGCTATATCTAATATTTCATGTTTATTAAACTCAGTTTCCCTATCTAAGTTTTTTAATGTTTTTTCTTGATCTAATTTTTGGTAAGGTCGCTTAAATTTATTTTCATCTAATAGATAAAAACCTCTATACGACTTATGATATTTAAATTTCAATTTTACACCTCTATCCTAATTTTAATCTTTTAATATACTACCATAATTGCAAAAAATATTCAACCTTCTACGCATATTAGTATCAATTCTAAAAATTACTAGAACAACTCTCGTAACCTATCAAACGGAATACCCGCCTCTAATAAAATCATTAATTTAATTCTAGCTTTTTGACCACTTAGTCCAGTTGTAAAAATAACCCCATCTTGTTGGAATCTTTTCCCTCCACCTTCATAGTCATAAACATCTTGAGTTACTCCATTAAAGGCACGGGAAACGAAAACAACAGGGATATTTTTTTCAATACAGTTTCTAATTGCTGGGACAGTTTTGGGAGGTAAGTTTCCTGCTCCTAAAGCTTCTATTACTAGACCATCTACTCCTAATTTAACAACAGCATCAATTAACTCTCCATCCATTCCAGCATATGCTTTTAATAAATATACTTTTTTTTCTGTAGTACTAACACTATAATGCTCTTCTTTTATCAATTTTTGGAAATATATAACATTGTTTTTTGATACAAGGCCTATTGGACCAAATGTTGGTGTTTGAAACGTAGCAACATTGGTTGTGTGAGTCTTTGTAACATAGGTAGCTGTATGCACTTCATCATTCATTACTACTAAAACTCCCTTATCACTGCTTTCTTCATCAGTAGCAACTACTAAAGAGCTTCTAAGATTGGCTAGCCCATCTGCTCCAATTTCATTACTTGAACGCATAGCTCCAGTTATAACAATTGGAATATTTACGTCAAGAGTTAACTCTAGATAATATGCTGTTTCTTCAAGCGTATCTGTACCATGAGTAACTACTACACCATCATACCCTTCTTGAACAGCTTTGTTTATTCTATTTTTAATACCTAACATTTCATTTTGAGTTATTTGCGGTGATGCTAGATGATATAAATCTTCAACATGCAAATCTCCAATATAAGAGAATATGTTTCCTCCAACACCTATAGGATTACTATCAGTTGGTCCAACTTTACCAGTTTTCTGGTCTTCACTCATAGAGATAGTCCCACCTGTATTTAGTATTAATATTTTTTTCAACTTAAGTTCCCCTCTCTAATTTCTTAGATTATCATATCCATTTACAACTAAGTCTACTTTCCCATTTTCTGGATTAATAACTAATCCGTGAACTGGTACATCTTTTGGAATCAATGGATGTTTCGTTATCATATTTACGTCATGAGCTACACTTTCATTAACATCATCAAATCCATGTAGCCATGAACTAAGATCAAGGCCTGAATACTGCAGAATTTCTAAAGTTTCCTTACCTACACCTCTACTCTGCATTTTTTCCATAATTAAACTTGTATCAATATTTTGCATACCACAATCGTGATGTCCCATAACGATAATTTCATCAGCCTTTAACATATAGACAGCTATTATTAAACTCCTCATAATAGAACCATATGGATGAGTTAATATTGCCCCAGCATTTTTTACTACTTTTACATCTCCAGAAGACAAGTTTAAAGATTTTGTTGAAAGTTCAACTAATCTCGTATCCATGCATGTAAACATTACAACTCTTTTAGCCGGGTATTTATCCTCAGTTTTATATTTTTGATATTCTTCAAATTTCACAAAATATTCGTTATATTCTAACATTGAATCTAAAAGTCTCATATTATTGCTCCTTTTCAAACTCTCTATTTTATTCATCTTTTCATTATACTACACTTATCCGTTATCGTAAACTTTACAACCCTGCTTAATAATATTTAAAACAAAAAAATGTATTGTATAAGATTTCACTCATACAATACATTTAATTATCTATTTAACCCAATTCACAAGTTCGTCAGCCTCTTTAGGACCTTTTGAACCTTGTTCATAAGTATATAATGGAGAACCTTGTTCTTCATATTTAGCAATTAGTTCATTAACAAACGTCCATGAAGCTACGATTTGGTTCCATTGCGAGAATAATGCTCTATCTTCTCTGAAGCAAGCATCTAATAATCTTTCATACGCTTCTGGAGTATTTATAATATTCTCTAATATACAACTTTGACAAAAATCTAAAGAGATAGGTTGTAATTCTTGTTCAGTTCCTGGTTTTTTAGCATTAAATTGGAAATACACACCTTCTTCAGGTTGAATTTTTATTATTAATACATTACCTGGAGAAGATCCAATAGCTTTAAATTGAACAACTACTTGAGTTTCTCTTTTCTCTAGTTTTTTACCAGTTCTTATAAAGAACGGAACCCCTTGCCAACGCTCATTATCTACAAATAATTTTAGCGCTACATAAGTTTCTGTCTTAGAATCAGCTGGGATATTCTCCTCTTGAAGATACCCTTCATATTGTCCCATTACTAAACTCTCGTGAACATCCTCAATCGGTTTAAGTGAAGCAAGAAGGTTATATTGACTTTCATGAATACCACGACTTCCTGGTTCATTAGGTTCTTCCATCGCTACTAGCGATAACACTTGTAATAAATGATTTTGAACCATATCTTTTAAAGCACCGCTCTTATCATAGTAACTAGCTCTTGTCCCAACTCCAACTGTTTCAGCAGCAGTAATTTGAACATTTTCGATAAAGTCTTTATTCCAAATACCTTTGAAGATTATATTTTCAAAACGTAAAGAAAGAATGTTTTGAATCATTTCTTTACCTAAATAATGGTCGATATGATAAATTTCATTTTCATCAAAGAATTTAGCAAGCTCATCATTTAGTAATCCAGCTTTTTCTAAATCTTCTCCGAATGGTTTCTCAATAATAACCTTCGCATTATTTTCAGAACAATATTTTTTTAAGTCCATTCGTAATAGTTATAAAGAACGAAGGTGCCACTGCAAAATAGTAAACATGATTTTGAATATCTTGCTCAACATAGAAGTTTTGCAACATTTCATAATCGTCTGCATTTGTCATATCCATTTTGAAATAAATGATTCTCTTAGCATATGCATCGAATTGTGCATCGTCAAATTTTGTACGAGCGTATTCTTTAACCCAAGTACGAGCAATATCAATATAATCTGATTGTGTGTATGCTCTACGACCTATCACAACAATCTTAAAATCATCGGCTAATTTACCTAATGCGTTTAAGTTATATAGTGCAGGTAACAGTTTTCTATATGTTAAGTCTCCTGTACCCCCAAAAAGTGTTATAGCTGTTTTATTTTCCATTGTTCCCAACCCAGTCATAGTGATAACTTCCTTCTTTGTTAGTTCTTTCAAAAGTATGTGCTCCAAAATAGTCACGTTGTGCTTGAATTAAGTTAGCACCACTGTTCGCTGTAGTATAGATATCTAAGTATGAAATTGCAGATGTCATAGCACTTAGTGGTAATCTATTTGTGATTGCTAATGTAGCAACTTCACGTAAACTATCTTGTCTTGTTTCGATTACTTCTTTGAAGAATGGATCAAAAATTAAGTTTTCTAATTTTGGATTATTTTGGTATGCTTCGATAATATTTTGTAAGATTTTCGCTTGAATAATACACCCACCACGGAAAATCTTAGCAATTTGTGAATAATCAAAAGTCCAGTTGTATTCTTTTTCAGCAGCTTGTAGTAATTTAAATCCTTGTGCATAAGATACAATTTTCGAAATAAATAATGCATCTTTTACAATATTTTTTAATCTTTCTTTATCTTCTACAACCGCATATGGCTTACGAGCAAATTCTTGTTCAGCACGAACACGTTCTTCTTTAAGGTTTGACATATATCTTCCATTTAAAGCAGCTGTAATAACTGATACATCAATTCCTAGATCAATAGCTTGTTCGTTAGTCCATTTACCTGTACCTTTTTGTTGAGATTTATCTAAGATTTTATCTACTAAGTAGCTTCCGTCTTCTTCTTTAACTTTAAAGATATTTGCAGTGATTTCAATTAGATAAGATTCTAATTCACCTTTATTCCATTCTTCAAAAGTTTCTTGTAATTCTTCATTAGTAAATCCACCTAAGTGTTTAAGAACTTTGTAAGCTTCAGAGATTAATTGCATATCTCCATACTCAATACCATTGTGGACCATTTTCACATAGTGACCTGCTCCACCAGTTGAAGTATAGCTACAGCAAGGAACATCGTTCACTTTAGCAGCAATAGCTTCTAAAATTGGACGAATTTCTTCATATGCTTTTTCATCTCCACCAGGCATTAAAGCAGGCCCAAATCTTGCACCTTCTTCTCCTCCTGATACACCAACACCGAAGTAGTTGATTCCTTTTTCTAATAATAAATCGTATCTTCTTTGAGTATCTTTGAAGAATGAGTTTCCTCCATCGATAATAATATCACCTTTTTCAAGAAGAGGTGTTAATTGTTCTATTAAACTGTCAACAGCAAATCCAGCTTTAACCATTAAAATAACTTTTCTAGGTTTTTCTAGACCGTCAATTAGTTCTTGTAGTGAGTATCTTCCTACTACATTTTTGTGTGGGTGCTCCTCTAGCATTTTATCAACAACTGTTGTTGTTCTATTAAATACCGCAACTTTAAATCCATTGTCCGCAATATTTAAAGCTAAGTTACTTCCCATTACTGATAAACCAATAACTCCTATATTCTGTTTCATTGATGAACCTCCTAATTAATTCTTACCTAAGATTATACCACTAAATATATTGAATATGGAAATAATTTTGCTTGAGAAAATTTTTTCTTATTATTTACTTTAGTTACTTAATGTATTAAATATTAAATTTAACATCAATCTGTAACAAGTACAAAAGTTTATTTTTAGAAAATTAGTAATCTTTTCTCTTTTATGTATGCGTTTTATTTGCTATATTACAGATATTTATATTTTTTTGATTTTTCCTTCTATCATTTATTAACACTTATTTTTAAAAATATATATATACAATTTTTTTATTAAAATTATTGAAACTAATCTTTAAATATATAAATATATATCAAAAACTTAAACAAAACACTTGATTTATACTTTTTCGTAATATATAATGTTAGCAAGTAATGGTAACGTTTACTTATTAAAAAAGAAAAAGGAGAACTAAACTATGAGTGAAGTTAAAGTTTTAAAAAATTTTATCAATGGGGAATTCGAAAATAATTCAAATTATGACTATCTTGACGTATTAAATCCGTCAACAGAAGAAGTTATCGCAAAAGTACCTTCTTCTTCAAAAGAAGATGTAGACCGCGCTATCGATATCGCTGAAGTTGCACAACGTGATTGGGAGAAATTACCAGCTGTCGAAAGAGGAGCGTACTTAAGAAAAATTGCGAATCGTATTCGTGAACGCGAACCAGAAATTACACAAACTATTGTTAACGAAGGTGGGAAAACTTTCGATTTAGCTAAAGTTGAAGTATTATTTACAGCTGATTATTTGGATTATATGGCTGAGTGGGCTAGAAGATATGAAGGAGAAATTATTCAAAGTGATAGAAAAGATGAGCACATCTTCCTATTCAAACGCCCTCACGGTGTAACTACTGGTATCTTACCTTGGAACTTCCCATTCTTCTTAATCGCTAGAAAAGCTGCACCAGCTTTACTTACAGGGAATACAATCGTTATTAAACCTAGCCAATTAACACCAATTAACGCAGATATTTTCGCTGAAATCTGTGTAGAAGTAGGACTTCCTAAAGGCGTGCTTCACATTGTTCACGGTCGTGGATCTGTAGTTGGAAATAGACTAGCTTCTAACCCTAAAGTTGGATTAGTAAGCTTAACAGGTAGCTTAACAGCTGGACAAGAAGTTATGAAAGCTGCAGCTGAAAACATTACTAATGTTTCTCTAGAGCTTGGAGGAAAAGCACCAGCTATCGTCTTCAAAGATGCAGACTTAAACCTTGCCGCAAAAGCAATCGTAGCTTCACGTGTAATTAACTCAGGACAAGTATGTAACTGTGCAGAAAGAGTATATGTACACGAAGATGTTAAAGCTGAATTCGAAAAATTATTATTCGCTGAACTTGATAAAGTTAAATTCGGTGACCCTAATAAAGAAGGTGGCGTAGACTACGGACCACTTATCGAAAAACGCGCTTTAGATACTGTTGCTGAAAAAGTTGCTTACGCAGTTAAACAAGGTGCTACTCTATCTTACGGTGGAACTCGTGATGAAAACCAAGTTGGATACTTCTTTGGTCCAACTGTATTAACAGACGTAACTAACGAAATGAACATCATGAAAGAAGAAACATTCGGACCTGTAATCCCAATCGCTACATTTAAAACTTTAGAAGAAGTATTAGAATACGCTAACGATTCAGAATACGGACTAACTTCATCAGTTTATACTACTAACCTAAACACTGCATTCAAAGCGGTTAATGGTCTAAAATTCGGTGAAACATACATCAACCGTGAAAACTTCGAGGCAATGCAAGGATTCCACGCTGGACGTCGTAAATCTGGTATCGGTGGAGCAGATGGTAAGCACGGTTTAGAAGAATACTTAACTACTCAAGTTGTTTACATGCAATTAGATAACGAATAAAAAAGAAAAACAGATTCTAGATTTCTAGAGTCTGTTTTCTGTGTAATAAAAGATATTAAAAGAAAATGGATGCGATCCTAAATTTAGGATTACATCCATTTTTAAAATATCTATGTTAGATTGGAATATTATTTTATAATATTCTTAGCTAGGTTGTCCAGCAATTGGAAATGGATTAAACCCTGGGTCACTTGGAGTTTGATCGACTCTAATACTAGGATCGATTACTCTAGCTTTTTTAGGTGGTTGTGGCGCTGGCGCTGGTTGTGGTTCTGGAGTTGGCGTTGGAGCCGGAGTTGGTCCAGGTTTCACATCATTTCCTGGTGCTTGTGTTGGAGTTGGTTTTTCTCCTCCAGCTACTAATTCATCAAATCTTGGACGATCTCCTGGTTTACCTTCTTCTTTCTTACCATTTCCATCATTGTTTCCTGGTTTTACTTCAGGTTTAACAGCTAGTTTACCATCTTCATATTTGTAAGAAACTGTTGCTCTTACTAAGTGAGAGTTGATTGTTTTTGAGATTGTTACGTGCTCAGTTACTGCAGCAGTTTTTGGTAATGCTTTTGGAGCAAATCCGTTTCCTACTTTTTTAGCATCAACGCTGAAAGGTAGTAATTTAGTTTCACCTTTTTTAAGGTTTCCAACGTTTACTACGTGTTGACCTTTTCCATCAACTGAGATTGTAACTTTTGCAGCTTGTACATCTTGAGTTGCAGTAACTTGTACGAAGTTACCTTTCTCATTTTGTACGAATTTAGCTACGACGTGTTTTGATTGAGCTTGCTCAGCAGCTTGTGCTACTGGTGAATTTGTTTGAGCTGCTACTGGTGCTACTGCTAATCCAGCAACTACTGTAGCTGCTACTAATTTTTTAACATTTTTATTCATTATTAAACTTCCTCCTAAATATTCTATAAATACATTAATTTATGCATTAAATTCATATAGTTACAATATTAACATATATTAAAATTCAACGCAAGAGTTTACGTAAATTTTTAAAGGTTTTTTTACAATTTTTTAAAACATATTTACAATTGAAATTTATATAACCCCTTCTTAGCTTATTATAACAGACCTTTAGTAACTTTTTATAATAGAATTTCTACTCATATTAATTATTTAATTTATCCCCTATTCGATATTTTTTATCAATTAAAATGATTTTCATAAATTAGCATTAACTCGATCGCAGATTTTTCTTATTACAATTGAAAATTTAATGTCTTTTTTATTTTTTTCATAAAGATTACAAAAAAATAATTGACAAATTTTCAGATAAATGTTAAGATTTTAACAACAATTATAAAAAGGAGCTACTCACTAATGAAAAACACAATTTTAACTAGTAAAAGAGAATACTTTTTCGTGCCATTTTAGCAGCACTTATATCTCATAGCATTGTAGATATAAGTGCAACGATGTCTACAATGGCTAGTTAAGTTTGTTTTTCGGCCATTGGTAAAAATACTAAATGGCCTTGGGTATCATATTATTTATGTTTAAAAGCTATTTAGTATTTTCTAAATAGCTTTTACTTATTTTTAAAATCAAATTTAGGAGGAAAAATTTATGTCAGACAATTCAAAATGGAGTTCTAAAATAGGATTTATACTTGCTTCTGCTGGTTCTGCAATAGGACTAGGTGCAGTATGGAAGTTCCCGTATATGACCGCAGCTAATGGTGGAGGTGGATTCTTACTAGTCTTCCTTATCTTTACATTATTAATTGGTTTACCGCTTCTTCTAGCTGAATTCGTACTAGGGCGCGGTGCTGGTGTTTCAGCAATTAGAACTTTCGGTAAATTAGGAAAAATAAAAAATATAATGTTATTGGTTATATTGGTGGATTCGCTCTATTCATCTTACTATCATTCTACAGTGTTATCGGTGGATGGATTTTAGTATACCTTGGTATTTCAATCGCAGATGCACTTGGTATCCATGCTACTACTGACCATGCAGTACTTTTCGCTAGTATTATTTCTAACACTTGGATCGCATTAGGAGCACAAGCTTTATTTATCTTATTGAATATTTATATTGTATCTCGTGGTGTACAAAAAGGTATTGAAAAAGCATCAAAAATCATGATGCCACTATTATTCATTATCTTCCTAGTAATTATCGCAAGATCATTAACATTACCTAACGCAATGAGCGGTGTTACTTATTTCTTAAAACCAGATTTCTCTAAAATCACTAGTTCTGGTATTTTATTCGCACTAGGACAATCATTCTTCGCATTATCAATCGGGGTTACAGCTATGCTTACATATGCTTCTTATCTTGATAGAAGAACAAACTTAGTTCAATCTGGTATCTCAGTTGTATTAATGAACATTGCAGTTTCTGTAATGGCTGGATTAGCAATCTTCCCTGCGATGAGTTCATTCGGTATGCAGTCTGAAGGTGGACCAAGTCTATTATTCATCGTGCTACCACAACTATTCAACAATATGGCATTCGGTAAAATTTTCTACATCTTATTCTTAATATTATTCTTATTCGCTACTATTACTTCATCAGTAGTTATGTTAGAAATCAATGTAGGAAACATTACTAATCAAAGAAATACTAACCGTACTAAGTTTAGTGTAATTATCGGAATCTTAACTTTTATCGTTGGAATTCCTTCTGCTCTATCTTACGGTTCATTATCTAATACATTAATATTTGGAAAAACAATTTTCGATTTAATGGATTTCTTAGTATCTAATATTCTAATGCCACTTGGTTGTCTTGCATTATCTATCTTCACAGGATATGTACTTGATAAAAAAGTAGCTTTAGAGCAACTACACATCAACGAAAAACAAAAAATCTAGCTTAGTATTATTTAAAGTATGGTTATTCTTACTAAGATATGTACTTCCAGTTATTATCCTTATCGTTTGTTTAGCTCAATTCTTATAATAAATTAAATAAAACTATCACATAATATATTTCATATTTTGTGATAGTTTTTATTTTTTATCATTGACAATCGTTTTCATTAGTGTTAATATTAATTCATGAATTAAATATTTCTTCGGGGTCGGGTGAAAGTCCCAACCGGCGGTGACTAGTTAACTAGAAGTCCGTGAGCGCAAGCTGATCTGGTGAGATTCCAGAACCGACAGTAAAGTCTGGATGGGAGAAGAAATTAGTAACGTTAGGATAAAAACACCTAATGCTTTATTGAGAATATTTTTATAGCCTATAGTGTATCTAAGAGCACTATGGTCTATTAACCGAATATAAAACTAACCATCAATCCCGATTAAATTTGACATTCAAATGTAATTGGGATTTTTATTATTTAGAAAGGAGTGGATAATATGCATGAATATTTTATGAATCTTGCTCTTCTCGAAGCCAAACGTGGCGCTAAACACACACATACTAACCCTTTAGTAGGAGCAATTATTGTAAAAGATGATGAAATTATCGCAAGGGGGTCACATCTTCGATTTGGATGTGAACATGCTGAAAAAAATGCAATTTCTACTTGCAAAACTCCTGAAAAATTATTTAATTCAACACTATACGTTACTTTAGAACCTTGTAATCATAAAGGAAAACAACCACCTTGTACAGATGCTATTGTAGAAATGGGTATTTCTAAGGTAGTTGTCGCTCAATTAGATCCTAATCCTATCGTTAGTGGAAAAGGTATCAAATATCTTCAAGACAATGGTATAGAAGTAATAACTGGTGTCCTTGAAAAAGAGGCTTATAACTTGAACTATGCTTATAATCTATTTCATAGAGAGAAGAGACCTTTTGTAGTCTTAAAGCAAGCCACTAGTCTCGATGGAAAACTATCCTTTACCGATGAAAGAACACAGATTACCGGTAAAGAAGTCTATGATTTCGTCAGAAATGAAAGAGATAATTATCAAGCAATTCTCGTAGGTGCTAAGACTGTATTAATTGATAATCCGAAGCTAACAGGAGCTAATACATCCTTGTTCCCACCAAAAAGAATTATCCTAGATGCCAGCGGGGCTATCTTTGAAAAGAGTAATCTTAATCTATTTAACAATAGTTCATCTGAAGTTATAGTTTTCACAAAAGTTAAACACGAAAACTTACCTTCACATATAACTCTAATTACACCTAAAGAATTCAGCATAAAAGAAATTTTATCTGAAATAGCCAAACTCGGTATTCAATCGATTTATGTAGAAGGTGGACCTAGCATTCATGATCAATTTCTGGCTAGCGGTTATTGGGATGAAGTCATAACTTATATCTCCCCTATTCTTTTGGGAGGGAATAACACTTCATCATTCACTAGCAATAGGATAACAAATGAAAAAATACAACTTCACGATAATAAGATTACTAAACTTGGTGAAGATATACGTATCTCAGGAAGGAGAGTTTCTCAATGTTTACAGGATTAATAAAAGAACAAGGTAAAATAGTAAAGATTATTAAATCTAGTCATAGTATAAAACTGACTATTCAAGCAAGTAAGAATTTACTAGAAACATACAAAATTGGTGATAGTATGGCGGTAAACGGCGTATGTCATAACATGTGTTCAAAAAAGTTCATCGCAGTTTACTGTAGATATTATGCCAGAGACTTATAAAAGAACCACATTTAAAGATTTAAAAATAAATGATGCTGTGAACTTAGAACCTGCAATGGGACATTCAGACAGATTCGAAGGTCATATAGTTTCTGGACACAGTGATGGTTTAGCACAGTTAGCAGCAAGGCAAAAAGATGAGAATGCCATTCTACTTACTTTTTCATATCCTAGTAAATTCCAAGGTGAAATAATTAACCAAGGATCTATTACAATTAACGGAATAAGCTTAACAGTAGTAACTTGTGATAACAACAAATTTACTGTGTCGCTGATTCCACATACAGCTAAACATACAAATTTAGAAAAATTAAAAATTGGCGATAGTGTAAATATAGAAACAGATATATTAGCAAAATACATTAAAGCTCAATTAAAACTATTTGGAGGAAAGTTTAATGATTAATAACGTAAGACAAGCAATAGAAGATTTAAAAGCTGGAAAATTAATCGTTCTTATCGATGATGATGACAGAGAAGCTGAAGGAGATTTAGTAGGACTAGCAGAATTCGTTACTGGCGAAACTGTTAATTTTATGGCAAAACATGCTCGTGGTTTAATTTGCGCCCCAGTTTCAACTGAGATTGCAAAAAGATTAAATCTACACTCTATGTTAGATAAAAATACAGATCCACACCAGACTGCGTTCACGGTAAGCGTTGACCATAAAACATCAACTACAGGAATCTCAGCTTTTGAGAGAGCTACAACTATAAAAGAATTAGCAAACCCAAATTCTAGACCTGAAGATTTCAATAGACCTGGACATATGTTCCCACTTATCGGTCGTGACGGAGGAATTAAAGTTCGTCGCGGTCACACGGAAGCAAGCCTAGATCTAGCAAGATTAGCTAATAGTACAGAAGCTACTTACATCTGTGAAATTATGAATGAAGACGGCACTATGGCTAGAAGAGATGACTTGTATGAATTCGCTAAAAAATGGGATTTAACGGTTGTTGATTTAGATGAGCTGACACGTTTTTTGTCATTTGAAGATAGCGTTAAAGTAAAATTACCTACAGAATTTGGGGATTTTGATTTACAGCTATTCGAAGATGAATTTAATAAAGAACACTTAATCATCAGTAAAGGTGATTTAACTTCTGAAGAACCTTTATTAATACGTGTTCACTCAGAGTGTTTAACTGGAGATGTCTTCACTTCTCATAGATGTGACTGCGGTGAACAACTACACGCGGCTCTTCAAAAAATTTCCGACTTAGGTCGTGGTGCAGTTCTTTATCTACGACAAGAAGGACGAGGAATAGGATTAAGAAATAAACTTCTTGCATATCAATTACAAGAGCAAGGGGTTGATACTTACGAAGCTAATGTACAGTTAGGTTTCGCTCCTGATGAAAGAGACTATACTATCGCCGTAGACATGCTTGATTACTTAGGAATTAAATCGGTAAAACTTCTAACTAATAATCCTGACAAAGTAGAACAGCTAAATACTTTAGGAATAAATATCGTCGATAGAGTTCCAATAAATATAAAACCGCAAAAAGAAAACAAACACTATTTACAAACAAAAAAAATCAAATTCAATCACTTTTTAGATATATAAGGAGAATATTATTATGACAACATTTGAAGGAAAATTTATAGGTAAAGATATTAAAGTAGCAATCGTAGTAGCTCGTTTTAACGAATTTATTACTTCTAAATTATTAGGTGGGGCTAAGGATACCCTAATTAGAAATGAAGTAAAAGAAGAAAATATCGATGTTTACTGGGTTCCAGGAGCATTTGAAATTCCATTTATCACAAAAAAATTAGTAGCTACAAATAAATATGATGGTGTTATTACATTAGGAAGTGTTATTCGTGGAAGTACTAGTCACTATGACCTAGTTTGTAATGAGGTCGCAAAAGGTGTTGGTCACATTAGTCTTAATAGTGATATTCCTGTTATGTTCGGAGTAATAACTACTGAAGATATAGATCAAGCTATTGAAAGAGCGGGATCAAAAGCAGGAAACAAAGGTAGCGATTGCGCCCAAGGTCTTCTTGAGATGATCGATTTAACTAAACAAATTTAGTAAATAAACAAAGGTAGGAACTTGAAATTCAAGCTCCTACCTTTTTTATTATTCATATTACTATTTAGAATAGTTTGGACTTTCTTTTGTGATTTGAACGTCGTGTGGGTGAGATTCGATTAATCCTGCTCCTGTCATACGAACAAATTGTGAGTTTTCACGAAGTGCACGTAAATCACGTGAACCAGTGTAACCCATACCTGCACGTAATCCTCCGATGATTTGGTAAATTGTTTCAGAAACAGCACCTTTATAAGGTGTACGTCCTTCTATTCCTTCTGGAACTAATTTTTTACCATCTTCTTGGAAGTAACGGTCTTTAGATCCTTTTTCCATTGCAGAAATTGATCCCATTCCACGGTAAGCTTTAAATGTTCTACCTTGGAAGATTTCTAATTCACCTGGTGACTCTTCACAACCAGCAAGCATAGATCCTAACATTACAGCATGTCCTCCAGCTGCGATAGCTTTTACTACGTCACCAGTATATTTAATTCCACCATCAGCGATGATTGTTTTCCCTAATTCACGAGCTACTGTCGCACAGTCGTAAATTGCAGTTATTTGTGGTACTCCTACCCCTGCAACTACACGAGTAGTGCAGATTGATCCAGGTCCAATACCAACTTTAACAACGTCTGCTCCTGCTTCGAATAAATCACGAGCAGCTTCTCCAGTTGCAACGTTACCTGCAATAATATCTAAAGTAGGATAGTTAGTTCTTAATGTTTTAACAGCATCTAATACACCTTTAGAGTGTCCGTGAGCTGTATCTACTACGATAGCATCTACACCAGCAGCTACTAAAGCATCTACACGTTCAACTGTATCGTTTGTAATTCCAACAGATCCAGCTACTAATAAACGTCCTTTAGCATCTTTTGCTGAGTTAGGGTATTTAGCTAATTTTTCAATATCTTTAATTGTAATTAATCCCGTTAATTTTCCTTCTTCATTAGTTAAGATTAATTTCTCAATTTTATGGCTACGTAAAATTTCACTAGCTTCTTCTAAAGTAGTTTTCTCTGGAGCAGTAATAAGGTGCTCTTTAGTCATTACTTCACTAATTTTAATATCGAAATCAGTTAAAAATCTCATATCACGGTTAGTAATGATTCCTACTACTTTCATATCATTTTCATTGTTTACAATAGGTACACCTGAAATTCTGTATTGTTGCATTAACTCTTCTGCTTCATATACTAAGCTGTCTGGTGTAAGGAAGAAAGGATCAGTTATTACTCCACTTTCTGAACGTTTAACTTTTCTTACTTGCTCAGCTTGTTCTTCAATACTCATATTTTTGTGAATAACCCCTAGACCACCTTCACGTGCCATTGCAATCGCCATTTTGTGTTCTGTTACTGTATCCATTGCAGCAGAAATAACAGGTACTGATAATTTGATTTTCTCCGTTAAACTAACTTTTAAATCAACCTTCTTAGGTAAGATATCACTTTTTGCTGGTACTAATAGTACGTCATCAAATGTTAAACCTTCTTTTTGAAATTTATTTTCCCACATTTTATTAAAATCCTTTCTTATTTTTCATCATCAGATATATTAAATTTAACTTCATTATTCTCTAGAGAAGCAATTCTACATAAAGAACAAACATTTACATTTCTCTCGTCTAATAATTTTCTACCATCTTGGAAACTTTTCTCAACTAGGATACCAACACCTACAGTTTTAGCCCCAGCTTGTTCTACTATTTCCATAAGCCCTAGTGTAGCTTGCCCATTAGCAAGGAAATCATCGACTATAAGAACTTTATCATCTTATTAATGAATTTTTCAGAAACTACTATAGTATTAGTTATATTTTTAGTATAGCTATGAACCTCGGCAGTATACACATCATTATTTTTCAAAGTAGACGGTTTACTCTTTTTAGCAAAAACCATCGGCACTTTAAATAAATTAGCAACCATAATTGCCGGTGCAATACCACTTGCCTCAATTGTCAAAATCTTCGTTATCTTCTCTTTTTTAAAATACTCGTAAAAAGATTCTGCCATTTTCATCATTAAACCGGCATCGATTTGATGGTTTAAAAATGAATCAACTTTAAGGACATTATTATCATAAACTTTACCATCGGTAATAACCATTTCTCTTAGTAATTCCATAACTCCTCCTATATAAACTTTGAGTAATTTTATTTATGATACCAAACTTTCATTGAAAATTCAAGAGCCTAATGAAATGTTATTCATTAAGGCTCTTTATTCATAATATTATTTTAAATTGTCTAATAAGTCAGTTATTTCTTTTTTAGAGAAATGATATTTTTCTTTACAAAATGCACAAACTAATTCTGTTGTCTCTTGTTTAGCGATTTCTTCCAACTCTTCTTTACCTAATGTTACTAAAGCATCAGCATAGCGTTCTTTAGAACATGTACATTTGAACTCAACATCGTTCTTATGTAAGATACGGTAGTTTTCTTCTCCACCAAAGATAATATTTGCAATTTCTTCTGGAGTTTTTCCTTCATGAATAAGCGTAGAAATTGGTTTAATATTCCCAATCGCCTTTTCTATTTTTGTAATTGTTTCGTTAGTAGCATTCGGAAGTACTTGTAGAATAAATCCACCTGCAGCTATAACAGAATTATCAGTTTCTACTAATACTCCTAAAGATACTGCAGAAGGTACTTGTTCACTAGCAACAAAGTAGTATGTGAAATCTTCAGCGATTTCTCCTGATACTATCGGTGATGTAGTAGTATACTTTTCATTTAATCCTAAATCACGTACTACAGTGATATTCCCACCACCTACTACTCCTTTTACATCAAGTTTCCCTTGTGCATTACTCGGGATATGAACTTGCATATTTTTGCGTATGCAGTAGTTTCCCCAAGTTCATTTGATGAAGCGTATATAGTTCCTACAGGTCCATCTCCACGTACAGCTACATCAATTCTATCTCCACTTTTAAGCATAGCTCCCATCATGGTAGTAACCGTAGCAGTACGTCCTACTGCTGCAATCGCCGTTGGATACGCATCATGTCTTTTTCTAATTTCTTCTACTAAATCTGTAGTTTTTGTCACAAAAAATCTAATTTCATCATTAAAGGCTAACCCTCTAATTAAATAATCTTTCATTAAAATATTTTCCTTTCAAATTCTTTTACTTCTATAAATTTCTTACGATTTTCTATTATACATTTAATTTCTATTATTGTCTATTTTTTTCTATGATAATAGGGACTGACAAAAAGTTCTTAAAATTTAACAATGTTTATATGAGAACTCATAGACGCAGTGGTTTATTGATATCTAAATTTGCTTTTTAAAAGCTTTTTAGATATCTAATAAACTGTGCGGAGGTGACTCGACAAAATCGATTTCTTCGAAATCACGATTTTTGAGTCACTCTCATCTTCTCTTATTTATTATTATAGTTTCTAATAAACTTGTGCATTTCAGCTACACTATCAGTAAATAATGTTCTTTGTCTATCTTCTTTAGTTAAAAATCCTTCTTCAACCATATTATCAAAATATTGTTCTAGAAAATCATAGTATCCATCAACATTCATTAATATACATGGTGCATCTTTTTTACCTACTCGAACCCATGAAATCACCTGTGATATTTCTTCTAGTGTTCCAGGACCTCCTGGCAAAGCAACAAATACATCACCTAAGTCAACAAGCTTTTCTTTTCTGATAGACATGTCATCAACAATAATAAATTCAGTAATACCAGTATGACTAATTTCTCTATCTACTAAAAATTGAGGCATTATACCAATAACTTCACGATTATTTTCTAAGACTGTATCAGCTATAATACCCATTAATCCTACCTTACCACCACCGTAAACTAGCGTGTGGTTGTTTGCAGCAATCCACTTTCCAAGTTCTTTAGCATTTTCTTTATATGCTTCATTTCTACCATTATTAGCCCCACAAAAAACAGTAATTTTCATTATTACTGGCCTCCTTTTAAATATCTGATGAGTTATCTTTATTTATTTCATGTAAAAGATTTACCTCTCTAAATTAAGTAGTAAATCTTCAATTCTTCTTATTAACAAATAATATTATTGAATATTATTGCTCTTTATTCATTTTATATAATTCAATAATACCTTTTAGCGTTAACTCTTCATCAACTACGTCAACTACATCACTATATTTAGCTATAAATTTAGATAAACCACCTGTTAATACTACTTTATAATCTTTACCTAAATCTTGTTTCAGATGCTTAATAATATTTTCAAATTGTCCCAAGAAACCATAGAATAATCCCGCTTGCATCTGACTAGTTGTGTCTAAGCCTAATGAAGTATTTACAGCTTCAAATTCTACTCTTGGTAACTTAGCAGCTCTTGAATACAGAGCTTCAGCACTAATATTCATACCTGGGCAAATAATTCCTCCACGGTAATTCATATCTTCATCTACACAGTCAAATGTAGTAGCCGTCCCAAAATCCACCACAATAGCAGGTAAATAAGAACTAACTTTCGCACCAACGATATCAACAACACGATCCGCTCCAAGTTTACTACTATAAGGTTCCGGAACTTTTATTCCAGTATTAATTTCCGCTGAAACTACAACTGGTTCTTTTTCAAAATATTTTTTACTCAGTAGTTCTAGAGCAAACATCATTTTTGGAACAACACTTGAAATAACTACCCCATCAAAATCTTTAAATTTTATCCCTTTATCAATGAAGAAATTTCGAATAATAACATAAAGTTCATCTTCCGTTTTAGTATTATCTGTAGCAATGCGCCAAGAATGAAGCATCTTATAATCACTTCCAAATACTCCAAGTACAATATTCGTATTTCCAACATCTAATGCAAAAATCATTTACAATCTCC
The DNA here is from genome assembly GCA_927911745.1 of uncultured Gemella sp. GTDB lineage: Bacteria > Bacillota > Bacilli > Staphylococcales > Gemellaceae > Gemella. Next base: position 10,844 of record CAKMQF010000077.1, on the reverse strand, counting down.
TATGATTAACTTATTTTAAGAATGATTATATTATACCACAATTATTCTAATGCAAATAGTAAAATACAAATATATTAGAGTCAATAAACTAAACTACCGAAAAAACAAAAAGATTGTTGACTAATACATCAGCCAACAATCTTTTTATTATTATCTTTTTGATAACGACTCTCTATATTTAAGAGGTGTCATTTTCACTAGAGTTTTGAATATTCTAATGAAGTAACTTGTATCAAAGTATCCAATATAATCGGCTACTTCTGAAATTGAAAAATCAGTATTCGCTAATAAGTAACAAGCGTTAGAAATACGTTTATCGTGGATATAATCTACGATACTAATCCCCATATCTTTATTGAAGATTGAAGATAAGTAGCTCTTATTAACACCTAAGTAATCACTTACGTTGTCTAAGCTGATTTTCTCTGAAATACGATCATTAATATACGCTAGACAGTTACGAACTACAGCTTGTTTATCTTTGTATTTATTTCTATCTACAAGTAAGCAGTAGCTTCTAATAACGTCTTCTGATAAATCGTAGTTATCAAGTTTATTTTTAATTTTAACCCATAGTTCTTCAATCCCTAGGTAATCTTCATTATGTTGTTCTAAAGCATAACGTAATAAATCATTCATATTATATGATTTTCTACGACGAACATTAACACCTTGCTCTATATGATTTTCTTCTACTCCATGATTTCTATGACGAAGATCAAACAACATATTTACACGAGAAATATTTCCATCTACTACAGCTTCTAATATTTCACGTTTAAACTTAACTTCACTCTCTAAAATGCCATTCAAATATGTGTTTTTTCTAGAAGATGCTCTTCTTACATTTTTCACACTTGAGTCCTCTATTAAGACTATAGCATCTAAGAAATCTACATTTTCATCTTCAACTAATAATTCGATTAAGTAGTTGAATTTTTTACGTGGTGTAATTGGTAATGAAAAATATACATCACAAATTAATTCATTAATACTTGCTCCGTACTTAGTTAAAGATTCTTGGAATAATTTTGTTGGTATTAAGTACTCTAAAAATGGAGTAATTAAGTAGAACTCTTCTTCGTTTTCACTTGGAATAAATAAACAAGAAATCCCTAATCCACTTTGACATTTTACTAACTTACCAGCTTTTAATCCTTCTTTTACTTTTGGTAAATTTCTCTTAATAAATCTACTAAAAATACTGCTTAATTGTTCTTCACCTAAATCAAGTCGGATTTCTTCTTCCGTATATTTATAAGTTAATACATCTCCATTTAAATCTAAAATATCCTTAATTCGCTCAATTTTCTTTAATGAACTTCTCATCTTACCTACCTCCTAACAACTTTTAATTTTAGTCTATTGTAATATCACGTCTTGCATTTACAATATATGAAATTGTAAAGAATACAACACTATATGCTACTAACATAATAATTAATGCATTTGCATTGTCAAACTTAAATACTTCTTTTACAGTATTACGTCCTGCTTCATTTGCATAATATGAGCTAAATAACGGTACATCGAACATATGGTATTTTGCCCATGAATATTTTGAAATTGCAAAAACTGTTAACCCCTGTATTAAAGCAGTCCCTAAAAGTGACAACATTACTAATACTAATGATAGAATTTGTGTTTTAAATACTACACAAACTAGTACTACCATAGCTACGAAGAATATAAACACCGCTAAGTCAGCTAAATTCGTAATAATTAATTGTTTAGCAACTGTTCTACCAAAATACCCTTCTTCAATAGTATCATTCAAATGATTTAAACCTACTTTTCTATCAAAAAATACATAATATTTTGTTAAAAAGTCAAATACTGTTCCCACTACTAAGAATATAATATAGTTAATAAACGCTAAAACTATTTTCGCAGTAAGTATTGCAGAACGAGACTTAGGTTTTGTATATAAGAATTTAATTGTCCCTTTTGAATACTCTTGAGATAAATTGTTAGCTAACATAATTAATGAAAATACCATAGCTAACGCAGCAGAAACTACTGTTATTCCGCTTAAAATTTTCACAGCATCAATGCCATCTTCAAACTGTCTTTTTGTAAAATAACTATTTAATAAAATAATCCCAAATGATAGTAAGAAGTATAACCATGTAGTTTTCTTTTTATAATCTTTTATAAACTCATTTATTAGTAATTTCATTATTTTCTCTCCCCTCCTGTAATTTGTAGGAATCGATCCTCTAATGATGTATGTAGTTCACGAATTGTATCTATTTCTACATTGTTATTAACTAAATATGTAATAATACGAGCTTTCTCTTCACGATCAAGATTTTCAAAGACAAATCCATCGTTAGTTAACTCATATCTAACACCTAATTCTCTCACTAATATTTCTGTTTTTTCTACATCATGTGTTTTTATTAATGTTTTAATAATTTCATCTGCTACTAGGTTTTCTAGTTTATCATCTGCAATAATCTTACCTTTTTCGATTACGATAACCCTATCACAAACTTTTTCGATTTCATCTAGTAAATGTGATGAAATTAAAATTGATACGCCAGTTGCTGCGATTTCTTTAAGTTTGTTACGGAAATCTTGAACTCCTTGTGGATCTAAACCATTTACAGGTTCATCAAGAATAAGCACCTTAGGATCATTAAGCAATGCTTGAGCTAATCCTAAACGTTGACGCATACCTAGAGAATAAGTTTTAACTTTCTTTCTAATAACTTTTTTTAGCCCAACGAATTCTACTAACTCTTTCATACGCGCTCTTGTTACTTTTTTACCACAAACACGAGCAATTTGTTTTAAGTTAGACCATCCAGACATATAGTTATAAAACTCAGGTGTTTCAATCATCGCTCCAACTTCTTTAAGCATAGCAGTTTTACCTAAACCTAAAGGTTTCTCAAAGCAATAAACATCCCCTTTAGTCGTTTTAGTTAATCCTACCATCATTCTCATTATAGTAGTCTTACCACTTCCATTTGGCCCTAATAGTCCGATAATTTCACCTTCGCGCATGTCAAAAGTGATGTCCTCAACTATTGTTTTTAATCCGATACGTTTTTTAAGTCCTAAAACCTCTAATACAACTGGACTTTCTTCCACTTCTTCTTTTTTAACTTCTTTTGCTTGTTCATTCTCAATTGCATGAACTAACTCATTTCTATCTAATACAACTGTTTCCGCATGAACATCTGTCTCTTCAGTAATAGTAGGCATAATTACTGTCTCTTCTAAATTCTCCTGTTCACCATGCGGTTTTCTAGTATATGTAGATGAATTTTCTATATCTACCTGTTTTCTAATCTTTTCTAGTAAACTTGAGTAATCATCTAATTTTTTACTATTTTTTCCCAATTCATCATTACTTAATATATCTTTATTTTTTTCTGAATTTGTCATTATTCGTAGAAGATTCCTTTCTTATAAATTTTCTTTTATATTATATCATATTTATACTATTATTTCCATTAAATAATGAATAATTATTTTTTATTTTACTACTTTATCTATTAACATATAAGAAACCTTTATTTAAGATTTTTTTATTTATGTAATTGCCTTTAAATTATGAAAGTTTGAAAGCCATCTACATCAACATCTATCATTTTTCCATACAATTATATTTTCTTAAAATTTTGATTATGCTTGTACATACATTATTATAAAAATTCTAAAAATTTATACATAACATTACTATTTCCACCATAAGTTTATTTGCTATTAAAATCCATATTTGTTTTTATAATAACTTTTATAAATAATAAATCATTAAATTTATTATTACAGATATAATATACTTTTTTTCATTTACATAACCTTATATATCCAAAACACTTTTTTCAAATTAAAATTACATTTGAATTTATGATATAATATAAATTGAGGTGAATATACTTTGAAAAAAGAACTTAGAAAAAAATTTATTATTGAAAGAAACAATTTGTCTGAAGATTATAGAAATAATGCATCTTCTGAAATACTATCTAAACTTGAAAACAACAAAATATTTATGTCTGCAGAAAAAATATTCATTTTTGTAGGATTTGGTAGTGAAGTACCTACCCTATCATTTATAAATAAATGGATTGAGAAAAAGCAGATCTTTGTACCAAAAATTGATAACAAAATTATGAATCTAGTACATATAACATCTATAGAAGACTTAACTCCAGGGCACTTTGGAGTACTAGAACCTACTAGTTCTAGCTATTATACTGGTAATATTGATTTAGTAATTACCCCTTCTATAGTATTCGATAAAAATGGATATCGCCTTGGGTATGGCAAAGGTTACTATGATAAATATTTGCAACAAATAAGTATAAAGATAGCATCGGTTTATCATATGATAAGCTTCTTCAAGAAAAAGTCCCTACTGATAAATATGATAAAAAGGTAGACATTATAATAACAGAGGAGCAAACATTAATAATCAATGAAAAATATAATAGTAACGACTAGCGTAAAAACAACACCCCAGCTCAATACTAAGGCACAAAATCTTGCCAACGAATTAAATTTAAAATATATTATAAGAAATAAAAAAACAATTAAACAATTGCTAGAATCTGCTCAAGGTATACTCGTTGTATACAAAAATAAACTAAGTTATTTCGAAAATGATTCAGAATTTTTCTTTCACTTAGATACAACTGCCTTAAAAATAAAAAATTCGGACAACGAACCTCTAGTGGAGATAATTGGTAAAGAAAAACAAAAAGTTCTAGATTGTACGATGGGGCTTGCAGGAGATAGCATTCTCCTAAGCTATTACGGCCATAATGTTACTTCTCTAGAAAAAAATAAGATTATACATATCATTACAAGTAATGGACTAAAAAACTACGTTTCCCCTAACGAAGAGATAAACAAAGCGATGAGAAAGATCATTACTCATAACTTTGATTGTATAGATTATTTAAAGAAAACTCCTGATAATGCATTCGATATAATATACTTTGACCCCATGTTTTCACATGATATAGCCGAATCTAACAATCTTTCAGGAATAACTCCTCTTGCCGATAGTCATTTCAAATATGATGAATTTATAAAAGAAGCATATCGGGTTGCAAGAGATAAGATTATTATTAAAGCTCACTTCAAGGACAATGTATTTGAAAATACAACTTTACAAGAATAATTAGAAAAAACACTAAATTTCATTCGGATTTCTTGAAATAAATGAAAAAACCAAAAACTAAGCATTACAGCTTAATTTTTGGTTTTTCATTTTTCATTTCTTTTACAGCTTGATAACCATCATATCCAGTAATTTCTTTGAAATCACGATACAAAGAATTTTCCTCAGACTTAGCTCGAACTACACTCTTAAAGTCTTTGTATGCAGCTTTAAACTCTGATAGTTCTACTCCCGATAAATAACATTCTTCTACTAAATCTAAAAATTTAATAATAATTGTTATCTCATCCGTATTATATAATGTATAATCTATTGGATAATTAAATTCCATACTCTTACCTACTCAAATGTATAACCAACACCGCGAACAGTTCTTAGGTTTTTATCATAACCAATTTTTCGTAACTCTTTTCTTAATCCTGAAATATAAACTTCGATAGCGTTAATTGTTGTTTCTGAATCAACACCCCACACACGATCAAATATTTCTTCTTTTTCTAGTACGATATTATTATTGATTACAAAGAATGATAATAATTCAAGGTATTTCCCTTTAATTGTATCTAATGTCCCACCGTTTGATGATACCAATTCATTTTTAAGGTCTAATACTAAATCTTTGTATATAATTTCATGTTCACCTTTTAGGTTACTTTCACGTTGAAGTAAGTTCGAAATTGTTGTCAGTAAAAGAGAAGCATCCGCTACACGTGGTAGATATTCCGTCACTCTATGCTTCATAACTCTAGCCTTTTCTTCTGTTGATTCTGCTATAGTAATAATAATTACTGGAGTTTTATGTTCGTTGCTTTCTCGAATATAATCAAGTAGGTCTATTCCGCCCATTCCCGGTAGAATACTATCAGCTATTACAAAATCATACTTATTTTTATCAACAAGTTTTTGTCCATCTAATCCATTATAACAAACATCCGCATCAAATTTCTCTGAAATTGCAGCTTTCAATGATGCAGCTAATAATTTGTCATCTTCTACAATAAGTGCTCTAAGCATCAATAACTCCTCCTTTTTATTTTTTATTTATCTAAATAATTATTTTATATCTTTTCTAAAAAAAATACAACTAAAAACTACAATATTTTTTACTATTTTTTCATTATAAGAAAATATACAATACATGAAACTAATATTCCTACTAAAGCTCCACTACTATCTATTAATACATCAACAATATTTCCATCTCTACCTGGTACAAAAGTTTGATGAAATTCATCACTTAGGGCATAGATAACAGAAAACAAGAAACTTAATATACCAGTTTTTTTAAAATCTTTTATCTTGCTATTTTCTATAAATAAATTCGATAAATATGAACATGAAAAAAATCCCAAAGTCATATATTCACTAAAGTGACCTAATTTTCTTATGATTAAGTCATTAGAAATCTTCGATGACTCTTCTCCAGGCTGACTAGAAAATAAAAATATGACTATACAAACTAAAATTAATATTATTAATGAAAAGTATTTCTTATATAAAAGTTTAATAAAAATTTCTCCTTAGTATTTATTTTAATATTTTTTTTCCTACTTTCTATATTACCATATTATTTTAATAAATGGTAATATTTGTAAGTAAAATAACCAAGAAAATACTTTTAACATTCTACTAACCATCTAAAAAACACAATATTTTCTTCAAATTACTCATATAATGAAATTTATAAATATTTATTATAAACAGAAATTTAATTTCATAAAACTTTAAAAATCCTATCTCAAAACATTTACCAACAAAAATATAAAATATTATGATATAATTATAGTAAACGAATTCAAATAATGGAGGTCTATTATGCCACGTATAGTTGCTAGAGGATTTAAAAAAGAAGATTTAAAAAAAGTTAGTGCTGAACTTTTCGATACTATTGCTGAAATAATCGAAAGACCACGCGAAGCTTTTACATTAGATTTAGTTGAAAGTGTTGCTATTCTTGATGGAGAAGAAATTAGCAGAGCAAATCTTGAAATTGGTTGGGTTCCCCGACCTGTTGAAGTTTGCGAAAAAGTTGCTACTGCTGTAAATGAACTATTCAAACCTCTTGGTTATGAAACAGTAATGATTTCATTCAAAGATATTGACTTAGCATACGAATTTGTATTCAAAAAATAATTATTAAAAAAGGAGTGATCCGAAAATCAGAATCCAGTAGAATCTGATTTTTAAGAATCACTCCTTTATTTTTTACCCTTTTACCTGAGTTTCATACATTTTTTTGTAACTTCCCTCAAGAGCTAATAACTGTTCGTGTGTTCCACTTTCAATTACCTTCCCTTTTCTAAGGACATAAATCATATCTGCATTTTTTATAGTTGACAACCTATGAGCTATTATAAGCGTTGTTCGTCCTTGTTTTAATTCTTCTATAGCGCGGCTGACATTTTGTTCTGTTTCACTATCGATATTGGCCGTCGATTCATCAAGAATCAAAATCTTAGGATCTTTAGCCAAAGCTCTCGCTAGACAGATAAGTTGTTTTTCTCCTGTAGAAAAGTTACTACCACCTACTTCTACTTTTGAGTCCAACGAGCGATTTTCTAATATGAAATCTCCTCCAACTCTAGATAAGGCCTCTCTAGCAATTTTCTCATCATTGAAGTAGTAATATTTTCGAGTAAGGTACCTTCAAATAAAAATGAATCCTGCAGTACTATAGCCGTTTTTTCTCTTAGATACTCCTTACTGTAATCATTTATATTTCTACCATTGATTAGGACATTACCTTTAGTCGCACTGTAGAACTTAACTATTAAGTTCATAATAGTACTCTTACCGCTTCCTGTATGTCCTACAAAGGCTACAGTTTGATTTTCTTTGATCTCAAGATTTAGATCTCTAAGCACATAAAAATCATCTTTATAAGAAAAATACACATCTTCAAATTTTATATTTCCTCGGAAATCATCCTCAGTAATATCGTTATGATTGTCTTCTTCAACTTCTAGCTTAAGTATCTCTTGAATATTTATAGCTGCACCTTGCGCTCTGATATAATTAGAAATCCCCATTGTAAAGTCTGCAATTCTATAAATTATATCGGTAGTATAATTTATAAATAGATATACCATACCCAATGTAATACCATAAACATTATTAAAATGTGAATACGAATAGTAATAAACAATACCTATGAAAATCACTATTCTAAATACTCCAGTTATATTATGAAGTAATAGACTATCTACTAGATTTAGTTTTTTCCAATATTTATAGCGTTCTTCATTATGCTTATTCCAGTCTTCAATACTCTCTTTTTCTTTATTAAAAGCTTTAATGATTTCTAAATTTTGGTAATTCTCATTTATAATCCCATTACTTTGAGAAAATTTACGTCTGTATCCCTTAATACTATCTATAGATAACTTGTTGTAAATTTTTAATACTATAAACATAACCGGGAATAACGCTAGCATAAATAACCCAAAACGTACATCTACATAAAATAATACAATATAAGAAAAAATAATCTTTAGAACGATTATTAATATTTGTACAAATGTCGAAACGAAAAATGTTCTAATTTGGTTAACATCACTCATTATCCTAGATACTACAGAACCAGCTGGCATATTATCGAAATATTTAATCGGTAGACTTTGGATATGATCGTATACCTGCATCTGAATTCTAACGTAAACCTCATTAGCACCTTTTACTAAGTAAATATTTCTAATATAGTTAGATATACCTGAACACAATAGTATAAGTCCATAACCAGCTACTACCACCAATGATTTTAAAATTATCTGACGTGTTAAATCTCCAGTTATACCATCAAAAACTTTCGACAACACGTACACACCAGCAACACCTAGTCCCACATTTAGTAGTGAAAAGACAAAACCTATTATATAAGATCTTTTTGCTTTTTTCATATAAGGAAGAAATTGAAATAACGGATTTTTATTCTTCATCATCTTCTACCTCCTTATTTTGATACTCATCTAGTTGTTTATACCAAGGGCATTTTTCAAGAAGCTCATCATGCGTTCCGAAATTTAATATTTTACCATTATCTAATACAACAATTTTATCAGCATGCCTTATTGCAGAAATTCTATGAGCTACGATGATATTTGTCTTACCTTCTCGAGTTTTCTTAATATTTTCTATAATAGCTTTTTCTGTATTAGAGTCTACTGCACTTAGACTGTCATCAAGTATTAAAATATCAGGATCTGATAACAATGCTCTCGCTATACCTAGACGTTGTTTTTGTCCACCTGATAGAGATAAGCCATTTTCTCCTACAAGCGTATCAATACCATCTTTGAATCTAATAATATCCTTCTTAATATCAGCTTGTTCCAACACTTCGTCTAATCTATCCTCTAATCATATCTATAAAACAATACATTTTCTTTTATAGATTTTGAGAATAACTGATATTCTTGTGGTGCGTACCCTATTTTTTCTCTAACAGAGTAATCATAATATCGCTCAATCCCCTTGCCATCAAGAAGTAAGGTGTTCTCTTTTATCGGATATAAACGTAACAATTGTTTAATAAAAGTCGTTTTCCCACTTCCTGTTTTACCAACAACTCCTATAGTTTCACCTTTATTAATTGTAAAATTAATATCTTCTAGTACATGATTATTATCCTCATAACTAAAATTAAATTCTTTAAATTCAATACTACTATTAAACTCAAAATTACTTTTAGCTAAGTCATTGTTGACATCTGCCTTTTTATCAGAAATTTCTAGGACTCTTTTTGTAGCTTGACGCACTTCTATAATCATAATAACTAACTCAGATAAAGCAATGTATGGCCACTGAATCATACCTATAACTACACAGACTGATATTAACTCCCCTAATGTCATCATCCCTAAATTAATAAAGTAAAATCCACAAGCTACAGCTATAATATAACTTGTCGCTAACGATACTGTATTAAGTGGTTGATAGACAAGAGTTTTCTTCATGTATTCTTCATTACTTCTAGCATAGCTTCTAAGTTTTCCTACAAAACTATTTCTCACTTTATCTAACAAACTATACGCTCTAATTACACGAATACCTTTAACATTTTCTAAAGTCTCTTCTGTAATTTCATCCATAGTTTTCGCCATTTCGTTATAGTATTTTTCCTGCACCTTACGTCTTCTAACTAAATAAATAGTCTGAAGAATCAATGGTATATGAATCAGTAATAAATAAATTAAACTAGATTTGTTAAATATAAGAACACTTATAAATAAATTGTAGATTATTCCATCAAAAATTAATAAAATACCATAACCAAAAAGTGGTGCAATATAATTCGTAATATCATTCGTCGATCTACTAATAACTTCTCCAATACTAAATTTATTAAAAAATACTGGAGTATGTCTGTAAATATCATATTGAATATCATAGGTCATATCTTTAATAACTTTATCATATCCTATAAATGTATAGTATTCTTTAAAGAAATAAACAATATACAGTGCTATTCCGGCTAAAACAATTCTAAAAATTTCATTAACTACACCATCAAAATCAATATTTCCTCCTGCAATACCATCAACTATATAACTTAACCTATCAGTTGGGTATAACGTAAAATAATAAGATGCAATAGACACTATTAATGCGATTATTATGCGTTTTTTATCTCTGTAAATAAGACTTGCTATTTTATTAAATATTTGCTCATTATTTATCGTTTTGTCCATTTTTCACCCTCCTTTTT
>CAKMQF010000076.1 GCA_927911745.1 uncultured Gemella sp. | reverse complement strand
AAGTTGCCATTTTTCTCCTAAAGTTTTTGGAGTGTTATAAGGTTTTGGTATATAAGGTTTAGCCTTTTTTTCGGCATCTTTATAGAAACCTAATTTTCTAAGGATCCTAAATAATGAACAAGGATGTCTGTTATAATTTTTATTAAATTTTAGTTTTGCATATAGTTCAATCATAGAAATATTAGGATTTCGTTTAATTAGATTTTTAATCCAAGCCAATTCTTCTGAGGTATGAGCATTTGGATGTTGAGAATGTGGTTTGTGAGACTTATCCATAAGTGATTCTTTAGTTCCATCATATTTTTTTATTCCAACGCATTAACGATGCTTTAGAAACTTTGTAACGTCTACAGATAAAGCTAATAGAGTTTTTATTTCTATATGTTTTTACCGCAGCTAATCTTGTTTCTAAAGTATGAGGTATATATCGTTGTGTATTTTGTAAGTTTTCTGTTATAATAGTTTTCATAAGAGTAAATTCCTTTTTTTGATTTGTCGTATTTCATTATACAGGATTTACTCTTCTTTTTTTATATTTTGTCTCACATCAATTGTAACACTACACTTATTAATTAATATTAAATTTAAATAATTTACTATTATACTTTAAAATTCAGTATAATATACATAAATAAAGAAGCTATCTTATTTTGATAGCTTCTCAATAGATATATTATTTATTTACTGCTGCTTCAACATTTTTTATAGCTGCTTTAGCTGCTGCAATTCTGGCAATAATTACCCTATATGGTGAACATGATACATATCCTAGTCCTATTTTAGAGCATAGTAATATTGATCTTTCATCTCCACCATGTTCTCCACAAATTCCAAGCTTAATACTTGGTTTAGTAGTTTTTGCTTTCTCAACTGCAAGCTTCATAAGTTCTAATACTCCACTATCATCAAGATGAACAAATGGATCTGACTCTAAGATATTTTTTTTCTTATAAATATCAATGAATTTTTCAGCGTCATCTCTAGAGTAACCAAATGTTAATTGAGTTAAGTCATTAGTACCGAAACTGAAGAAATCTGCATGTTCTGCAATCTTATCAGCGATCAAACAAGCTCGCGGAATTTCAATCATCGTTCCTACTTTGTATTTGAAGTCTGCATTGTACAATTGAATTTCTTTTTCCACAAGTTCAACGATTTGTTCACGTAACACTGCAAGCTCTTTTTCTAATCCTACTAAAGGAATCATAATTTCAACATTTACTTCAATACCTTCTTTACGAGCTCTAATAGCTGCTGAACTAATAGCTTTCGCCTGCATTAAGTAAATCTCCGGATATGTAATACCTAGTCGACAACCACGATGTCCCATCATAGGATTGAATTCTGCAATGCTAGCTATTTTCGCTTCTAATTGATTTACACTTATACCTATTTCCTCGGCAATAAGCTTAACAGTATTTTCATCTTTTGGTAAGAATTCATGAAGCGGTGGATCTAATAATCTTATATTAACAGATTTACCTTGAGCTTCTTTAAAAATTTTATAGAAATCTTCACTTTGAATTGGTTGTAATCTATCTAAGAATCTAACTCTCTCATTAGTATCACTTGCTAAAATCATTTTTCTAACTAGACTAATTCTATCTTCTTCAAAGAACATATGCTCTGTTCTACATAATCCTATTCCTTCAGCTCCAAACTCAAAAGCAACTTTAGCGTCAGTTTCATTATCTGCATTTGCTAGTACTTTAAGTTCTCTAATTTCATCAGCCCATCCTAAAAGATTATTGAATCTATCGCTAAATTTGGCATCAACTTTATCTACTTCACCAAGATATACTTTACCACTGCTTCCATCAACTGAGATTATATCTCCTTCATGTAATGTTACCCCAGCAATTTTCAGAGTTTTTTCAGCATAATTTATAATCATGTTTTGGCAACCACAGACACAACATTTACCCATTCCTCTTGCTACTACAGCAGCATGTGATGTCATACCTCCACGTAAAGTTACAATAGCCTCTGAGCTAATCATACCTTCAATATCTTCTGGAGAAGTTTCTTCTCTTACTAAAATAACAGGTTTTGTTTTCGCCGCTTCTACGGCTTCTTGTGCTGTGAAATAAATACCGCCGACTGCTGCTCCAGGTGATGCCGCTAATCCTTGAGTTAATTGTTTAGCTTCTTTTAATGATTTTTCCTCAAATGTAGCATGAAGAAGTTTATTAATTTCCTCTGTTCCCACTCTTAGAATCGCTTCTTCTTTAGAAATTACCCCTTCTTCTGCTAGTGATACCGCAACTTCAACTACTGCATTTGGTGTTCTTTTTGCGTTTCTTGTTTGAAGAATATACAACCTTCCATCTTCGATAGTAAACTCAATATCTTGCATATCTTTATAGTGTTGTTCTAATTTTTTAGAAATTTCAACAAACTCTTTATATAAATGTGGCATATCCTCTTTTAAGACACTAATATTTTTAGGAGTTCTTATACCTGCTACAACATCTTCCCCTTGTGCATTAATTAAATATTCACCAAAAAGTTCATCCTCTCCAGTTACAGGGTTTCTACTAAATGAAACTCCAGTACCACAATTATCTCCCATATTACCAAACACCATAGCTTGAATATTTACAGCAGTACCAAGTTTATCACTAATATTGTGGAGTCTTCTATATACTTTAGCACGATTATTATTCCATGATTTAAAAACAGCTTCAATCGCTAGCATAAGCTGCTCTTTTACACTCATAGGAAACTCTCTACCTACTTCTTTTTTATAAATTGCCTTAAACTCTTCAACAATATTGAATAAATCTTTCTCATTTAATTCACTATCTTGCTCGTAGCCATTAGCATTTTTAACTCTAGTTAAAACTTCCTCAAACTTATATTTTTCTACATCCATAACAACATCTGAGAACATCTGAATAAATCTTCTATAACTATCATAAGCAAAACGATAGTTATTATTCTTCTTAGCCAATGCTATAGTAGTTTCATCATTTAGTCCTAGATTTAAAATAGTATCCATCATTCCTGGCATAGAAAATACTGCACCACTACGAACAGACACCAATAAAGGATTTTCTAAACTTCCTAATTTTTTCCCAATATTTTCTTCTAAAATTTGAAGTTGTTCGTTAATCTGTTTTAAAATCTCAGGTTTAATTCTTTCCCCGTTTTCATAATAACTATTACAACTTTCTGTAGTAATAGTAAAACCAGGAGGAACACTAATCCCTAAACCTTTCATCTCTGCAAGGTTTGCTCCTTTTCCTCCTAATAAAGATTTCATATCTTTATTTCCTTCACTGAAATTATAAACATATTTTTTTGACATTGTAAAATTCCCCCATAAACAAATTATTGTTTTATATAACTATTTCTTCTTATTATTTTGTTTAAACCTTTAGGCCTCTTTCTCTCATAATCCCAATTATTAATTCAGCCGTCTCCTCAACAGCTTTATTTTGAACGTCTATTATCGGACATCCAAGTTTTTCCATAATCTCTAGAGCATATTCTAACTCTTCGAAAATTTGTATTTCATCAGTATAATCCGAATTCCCTGATACTCCTAGAGTCTTCAATCTTTCTTCCCTCAACTTATTAAGTTGTTCTACTGAATTTGTTAAACCAATTACTTTTCTTTTTACTTCATATAGCTGTTCTGGAAGTATCAAGTCTTGAATAATAGGAACATTCATAACTTTAATATTTCTATTTGCTAAATATAAGCTTAATGGTGTTTTAGAAGTTCTCGATACACCTAAAATTACAACATCAGCTTCTTTTAGACCATTTATATCCTTCCCATCATCATACTTCACAGCAAATTCTAAAGCATCTATTCTCTTGAAATACTCCTCTCCCATCTTTCTATTTAAACCAGGATTCCCTTCAGCTTTTACTCCTAATTTTTCTTCAAAAGTACTAAGCATTTCACTTAATAGATCTATAACTTTTATATTTTTTTCTAACCCTTTTTCTTTTACATAGCTTGCTAAAGCACCATCAACTAATGTTTGAACAATTACATCTCCCTCATTTACATTGGATATAATACAATCTATTTTTTCTTTCGTACAAACATTTGAATTTTTAAGTACTTTATACTTCTTATTCTCATAGGAAAACTGCACAAGTGCTGCATCAACCACATCCTTCGCAGTGTTTCCTATTGAATCTGAAATTATATGTACAGTTAACATATTATCCCTCCAGTATTTCCAATAATAACTTAATTAATGTAGTTTTCGATATTTTCCCGACGATTACCTTACCATCTTTTTCATCCCTTACAACAGGTAAGCAATCAATCTCATGTAAAATTAATTTTCTTAATGCATCAGTAACTAACTCATCTTCATATATGTATATAACATTAGGCACACGTGTCATCGCTAATACTATAGGAAGATTTTGTCCATCAGCATTTCTAGATAATTTCAGCATATCCTTTCTAGATGTTACACCAGCAAGGTGATTATTCTCATCTACAATAAAAATAGTCCCTACATCATAAATAAATAATTTCGATAATACCTCAGAATAGTTTGCTGTACTCTTAGCCGTTATCGCTATCCCCATTACATCTTTAACTAATTTACTTTTTATTTCTTCGCGTTGTTCTCCTGGTGAAAAGTTATAATTGTAATAGTAACCTACATTGGGTTTTGCTTCCAAAATCTCTAACATTCCTAAGACCGCAAGGTCATTTCTTAAAGTAGATTTCCCCAAAGAAAGTTTTTCTGCGATTTCATCACTTGTTATCGGTTCAAAATTCTTTACTATTTCAATTATAGCTTTATGTCTCTCAGTAAGTTTCATTGCTCCTCCTTCTTGTATTATATTTTTTTATTATACAATATATTACACATTAATTCAAGCGTTATCATTAATTAATGTGTAATAATATTTTGATATATTCTACTATTTACTTTTAAAATAGATATATTATGTGATATTAATAACATTTATTACCAAATTATTAAAATAGAGTTACTCGATATCTATTTTATTTAAATTTAAATATTTATATGTTATAATTAATTTAATAATATATTGAGGGGAAAAATTGTATGTCAAAATTATCAAAACTATTTGCAATTGGTACAGGAATAGCCATTGCTAACTATTATTCAAAAAATCCAAATAAAGTAGAAGATCACACTGAATACGTTAAGAAAAAATCTAAAGATTACTATGGTTACACACGTTGTATGATTCGCTACACTAAGAAAAACGGTGTTGAAGAAGCGGCAATCTACCTATACAACGACCTAGTAAAAAATCTTAAAAAAGCTAAAAATGCTTTAGAAAACAAATACAACAATGCTGTTGATTACGGAAAAGAATTATCTAGTAATGTAACAGATATTAAAGGACATGTATCTAACGTAAAAGAATACACTGCAGAAGTTAAAGAAAACTTAGGAGACGCAAAAAAAATCGTTGAAGAATTCAAACCTTCAGTAGAAGCTTACAAAGAAAAAGCTCTTTCTTCTTTCGAAAAAATTAAAGATCAAGTTTCTAACATCAAAAAAGATGTTAACGAATCAAATGTTCAAGAAAAAGTTGAAGATTTTGCTAATAAATCATCTGAAACTTTAGGCTCTGTTAAAGAACGTGTTGAAACTGAAGTCCTAAACAACACTCCTGAACAAAAAGAAGAAAAATAATATAACGAGGAGTTAAGATGAATCTACTATCACTAAATACTCTTCCTAATACAGGCGAAGTAGTTAAAAATTATGGTGCATACATCGGTATAATCATAATAATCGCCATAATTTTCTTCCTAATCTGGAGAAAAAAGAATAATAAAGATAATTAAAAACTCTAAGCTAGGTAAAACTAGCCTAGAGTTTTTACATAAATTAAGATAGTGATTCGAAAATTATATCGATTTTCAAATCACTATCTATTTTATTTTATACTATTTTAAATTATCTAATGCAGCTATTCTTTCTTTAACACTATCATATTGTTCTTGATATGTTGCTTGTTTTTCTTTTTCTTTAGCTACAACCGCCTCTGGAGCAGAACCGACAAATTTTTCATTAGAAAGTTTTTTATTTACTCTATCTAATTCTTGTTGTAATTTTTCTAATTCTTTTCCTAGACGTTCTTTTTCTTTGTCTACATCGATTAAATCACTTAATGAAACGTAGATTTCAGCACCTGGTAAGATACGACTAATGTCAGTTTCACTTGCTTCTACTTCACGTTCGATAATAAGTTCGCTAGGACGAGCAAATTTCTCTAAATACGCACTACCACTTAATAGTACCTCTTTTACGCTATCTTGTGAGTATTTAATCTTAATAGGAATCTCACGAGACATTGGCGCATTCACTTCACTACGGATGTTACGAACTGCAGTAATTACATCTTGGATGAATTGCATATCTTCAGTTTCTTTTTCAAACACTAGACTTGCTTCAACTTTAGCAAATTCACTAGTCACAATACTATCTCCTGAGTGAGGAATGTGTTGCCAAATTTCTTCAGTTACGAATGGCATAAATGGATGTAACATTTTCAGAGAAGCATCAAGTACATATACTAAAATAGATTTAGTAGTTTTCTTCGCGGCTTCATCTTCACCATTTAATGAAATCTTAGCAATTTCAATATACCATGAACAGAATTCTTCCCATACGAAGTTGTAAAGAATACGGCTTGCTTCACCAAACTCATATTTTTCGAATAATCTTTCGAAGTCTTCAATAGTTTTAGCAAGTTTTGTTAAGATATATTTATCAGCTAATGTTTTTTCTCCAGTTAAATCAATATCACTATATTCGAAACCTTCAAGGTTCATAATTACGAAACGAGAAGCATTCCAAATTTTATTGATATAGTTCCAACTAGCTTCGATTTTCTCAGTTGAATAACGTAAGTCTTGACCTGGTGTTGAGTTAGTAGCTAAGAAGTAACGTAAACTATCCGCTCCGTATTGTTCGATTACTTCCATTGGATCTACACCATTACCAAGTGATTTACTCATCTTGCGACCTTGTTCATCACGTACTAAACCGTGGATTAAACAATCTTCAAATGGACGCGTACCTGTAAATTCTAATCCTTGGAATACCATACGAGCAACCCAGAAGAAGATGATGTCATATCCAGTAACTAGACAGCTATTTGGATAGTAACGTTTGAAATCTTCACTTTCTAAATCTGGCCATCCTAATGTAGAGAATGGGAATAATGCTGAAGAGTACCAAAGTATCAAGAACATCTTCATCTTGAACATAGTTTTCAATATCTTTTGGTAGATTTACATCAACATAAACTTCACCAGTTTCTTTGTGATACCATGCTGGAATACGGTGTCCCCACCATAATTGACGAGAAATACACCAGTCTTGGATATTTTCCATCCAAGTATTTAACGTATTTTCAAAACGAGGTGGATAGAAGTTAACTTTTCTATCTGCATCTTTTTGATTTTCTAAAACTTTATCAGCAAGAGGCTTCATGTCAACAAACCATTGTTTAGAAAGGTATGGTTCAACAACAGCACCACTACGCTCAGAGTGTCCTACTGAGTGAAGATGTTTTTCAATCTTGAAGCATACTCCACTTTCTTGTAAATCAGCAATAAGAGCTTTACGACATTCGAAACGATCCATACCGTTATACTTATCAGCATGTTCATTCATAACAGCACCTTCATCCATAACGATGATACGTTTTAAGTTATGACGTTCACCTACTTCAAAGTCGTTTGGATCATGAGCAGGAGTTATTTTAACTACCCCACTTCCGAAATCTTTTTCTACATATTCATCTGCAATAACAGGAATTTCTTTATTTGTTACTGGTAAAAGAACTGTTTTACCAATATATTTTTGATATCTTTCATCTTCAGGGTGAACAGCAACCGCAGTATCTCCGAATAAAGTTTCAGGACGAGTAGTTGCTACTTCTAGATAGTCTCCACTTCCATCAGCTAAGAAATATTTAAGGTGATAGAATGCACCTTCTACGTCTTTGTGAATTACTTCGATGTTAGATAATGCAGTTCTTTGAACTGGATCCCAGTTAATAATTTTCTCACCACGATAGATTGTACCATTATTGTAGTGATCTACGAAAATTTTAGTTACTGCTTTGTTTAATCCTTCATCTAATGTAAATCTTTCTCTTGAATAGTCTAAACCTAATCCAAGTTTAGCCCATTGTGCACGAATATATCCAGCATATTCTTCTTTCCATTCCCATGCACGTTCTAAGAATTTTTCACGACCTAAGTCATAACGACTTAATCCTTCTTCACGCATTTTAGCTTCTACTTTAGCTTGCGTTGAAATACCAGCGTGGTCCATTCCTGGAAGATAAAGTACATCAAATCCTTTAAGACGTTTGTAACGTGTTAACATATCTTGTAGAGTTGTATCCCAAGCATGCCCAATATGTAATTTACCAGTTACGTTTGGTGGTGGAATTACGATTGTGTATGGATTCTTTTTACTTTTATTATCAGCTTTAAAAACTTCTTTTTCCAACCACCAGTTGTAGCGATTATTTTCTACTTCGGTCGGATTATATTTTGTAGACATTTCAGTCATGACTGTTCCTCCTAAATTTTTTATTTTATTATTAATTATTTTTACTTTTACTAGTTATATTGGTGATATTATTTTCTAGGTAAAAAAATAACCTCCATCCTTACATAAGGACGAAAGTTTCCGTGGTACCACCTTTATTCTAATTATATACATTAGCACTTAATAAGATTAACGCTCTAACCACGTTTAAAGCTACTTACTTTCACTCTAAATGCTCACCGTCTACTTCAAAGTCCTGCCTAGGAGAAATCTCTCAACCACTGATTTCTTTTCTGTATCCTACGGTACGCAAGAACTTCTACTTATCGGCTCATCGCATATATTTTATAATTAAAATATGTTTAATATAATAACATACTTCTTTTCATATTGCAAGTGAAATAAAAATATTATTCCTGACTATAAACAAAAAAGTACTTCGATGACTAGAAATCTAATTCCATCATCGAAGTACTTTTTAAATATTAGTCTTCTTTTTTATTTTTCCATGCTGTCGCATTATCTATCTTAATTGGTAAGTTATCTAGATAGAATTCTGGGTCTTTTCCTTGTTTATGTTGTTTCACGTAGTCTTTTAATACTACATAAACTACACCAGAAAGACCGATAATTGCGATTAAGTTAAGTAAACTCATAATACCCATTGTTACATCGGCAATTCCCCAAACTAAGTTTAAATCTAATACACTTCCTACATATACGAAGATACATACGATAACACGATAAACATTTACAGCCCATTTTTTAGGAAGTAAATATTGAATGTTTGTTTCTCCATAGTAGTAGTTACCAATTACAGAACTATATCCGAATAAGAAAATAGCTACGATTAAGAAGATTGTTCCAATACTTCCTACTTGTGAAGTTAAAGCAGCTTGTGTAAGTTGGATACCTTGTAACTTATCAGCACCATATTCAACACCAGGATATAGTAAAATTAAGAATGCTGTTGCTGTACATACTAAACATGTGTCGAAGTAAACTCCTAAAGTTTGGATAAATCCTTGTTTAGCTGGGTGAGTACTATCAGCTGTTGCTGCTGCGTTAGGAGTTGATCCTAAACCTGCTTCGTTAGTGAACATACCACGTTTAATTCCTAAAAGAATTGATGTTCCCATACCAATTACTCCACCACCTACTTGTTCAAGACCAAATGCTGATTTAACGATTTGAACAAGAACACCAGGTAACTTATCAATGTTAATGACCATAATAACTAATACGATAAATAAGTACGCTACCGCCATTACTGGTACTAACCATTGAGTAATTTTAACAACTTTTGTTACTCCACCAAAAATTACAAAAATTGTAAGAATTAATAAAAGCGATTCCCGCAACACTTGAATTAATGTCATATACTTGTAAAGCTTGTGCTATAGTGTTAGTTTGAACTGAGTTGAATGCTACACCATAAGTTATTGAAATAACAATCGCGAATAACACACCCATCCATTTTTGTCCAAGACCTTTTTCCATATAGTAAGCAGGTCCCCCACGATAAACACCTTTTCTATCACGAACTTTATATACTTGGGCTAATGTTGATTCGGCAAAAGATGAAGCTCCACCAAAAAGAGCCATTACCCACATCCAGAATACTGATCCAGGTCCACCCATTGCAATCGCAATAGCAACCCCTGCAATTGTACCAGTACCTACTCGTGACGCAGCTGAGATTGTAAATGCTTGGAAAGCTGAAACCCCTTTTTGTTCTCCGTCCTTACCTACTTTTGGCTTTTCAGTAATAAGTCTGAACATTTCTTTGATGTAAGTAAATTGAACAAACTTAGTACTAAATGTAAAATAAATACCAGTTACCATTACTAACCCTATTAGGAAATAAGTCCACATAAAGTCATTAACGGTAGTTAATAATTCTAAAAATCTATCCATTAAGAGTCAACTCCTCATTAAATTTATTTTATTACATTTTCTATTATACTTTAAAAAATACTACAGTTGTAAATATACGTTAGAAAATCTAACATGATGACGTCATAAATTAACAATACTTTAAATACTTTTATAAGAATCTATAAAAAATCATCGAAATCTTACACAAAAAAACATGTGATTTAACATAATATTTAAATCACATGAATTTTTTTCTTTAAACATATTCAATTCTATTTACATCTTCATTGTTGTTCATTGGATAATTATTCATAGGATAAGGATAGTCACCCATCGGATAGTTATCCATTCCATTATACATAACAGGAACAACTAATTTTCTATCACGAGCCTTCAAAATAGAATCAATCTCATAATTATTTAGATTATTATAATCTAACTTTTCTTGAAGAACATATTTACCACTTCTAACTCTAGCTCTAATGTCTGTAGCAGCAACAAAGTATACAACCATAAAGACAATAGAAAATACAAATTGACCAATTGAGAAAATATTTCCTAGTATAGTATTATCCTCAAAAATAAATGCAGTAAACATAGATAATACTGTTAATCCTGCTTGAATGTATAATACTATTCTTCTACCTTTGGTGTCAAGAATAGGTAGATACATAATAAATAACATAATAAAATTAAATACTGAGAGTACTAATCCAGCAATTATCAATACTACCAAAACTAAAATCAGTGTTGGTGCAAATTCTTTATAAAATCACCACTTGTAATTGGTAAGTTAATTAATGCAAAATACAAATCCTCCTATGACTGCCATAGGAATCGCAAAAGTTATTATATAGGCAACTCCCCCAATTCCTCCTTCCAAACACGCCCTTTATACTCTTTATAAATTCTATAAGTATTATAATACGGTATAAAAAGCA
>CAKMQF010000075.1 GCA_927911745.1 uncultured Gemella sp. | reverse complement strand
TTTTCTAATTAAAGAACAACTACGTTAGCTGCTTGTGGTCCACGAGCACCGTCTTCAACTTCAAATTCAACTTTATCGCCTTCTTTTAAAGTTTTGAATCCGTCTTTTTTAATACTTGAGAAGTGAACAAAAATATCTTTTTCTCCTGCTACTTCGATAAATCCGAATCCTTTTTCCTCGTTAAACCATTTTACTGTACCTTGTTTCATAAGTTACAATCTCCTTTGTATTTTTTTATTATCAATAATCAATCGTATTCTTGCTGTTAAAGATAATAAATAAAATAAATGTGTATTGTGTTATTCACTTAAAAAACTTAGAACCTGTATTACAATTTTTACTATATGTTTTATTGACTTTCTTTATTATACTTCATATGAAAAGTATATGCAACTAATAAGACTCACAAAATAAAAAAGCCTTACGGCTTTCTTATTAAAATTCTTCTTCTTCAGTTGCAATGTTGAATTTCGATACAATTCCCTCATTATCAAAATCGAAGACATCTTCACTCTCTTCCATATCTTCTTCTTCGATTAAAGCATCAACTTCATCATGGATATCTTCTTGTTCTTCTTCACCAAGCTCTTCAATATCGTCTTCATCATCGATTTCAAATTTTTGAACACTTGGCTCAACAAAGTTTTTAATATCTTCTACAAATAAACTATCTCTTAATTTCCAACTACCATCTTCAACACATACAAAACGTCCATCTAAATTTAGATCTGTGTAGAAGTATGCAGCTTGTGCAGTAAATTCTTCATCATCAACATTTCTTAGTGGTTTAATATAATCTAGGAAATCATAAATATTTAATTTTTCAATTCCTTCTTCTACCATATATGCATAACATAAATCTATTAGTGACATTTCCTTAATTTTTTCTGCGCTTAAATCTTTTAATTTTACCATTTATATTAGATTCCCTTCTTCTTTATTTATTACATTTTTTCTGGAGCTGATACTCCGATTAAATCTAAAGCGTTTCTTAAAGTTATTTTAACAGCAGTTATTAATGCTAGATAACTTTGAGTTTGCTCTTTATTTTCAGTTATTACTTTGTTATTATTATAGAATTTGTGGAATGAACTTGCAAGACTTTGTAAGTAATTACAAATTCTGTGTGGTTCATAGTTTTTAGCTGCTTGTGCAACTATTTCTGGATAATATGCTAAGTTTTTCAGTAAGTCTACTGAGTACTCATCTGTTAGCAATTCATAATCACAATTTTTCACATCGTAATCAGCTTGTTCTGCTGCTTGACGTAAGATTGAACAAATTCTAGCGTGGGCATATTGAACATAGTATAGTGGATTATCACTTGATTGTTCTTTTGCTACTGCAAAGTCAAAGTCTAAGTGACTATCTGCACTTCTCATTACTAAGAAGTAACGAGCAGCATCAGCTCCTACTTCATCGATTAAATCACGAAGTGTAATCGCCTTACCTGTTCTCTTACTCATTTTGACAACTTCCCCATTATTTAGAAGTTGTACCATTTGCATTATTAACGCTTCTAATTGATCTGCTTTATACCCCATAGCTACTACACTAGCTTTAAGTCTAGCTACATAACCATGGTGATCTGCACCAAGAACGTCTAATAATAAATCAAATCCACGATCTAATTTATTTTTGTGATACGCTATATCACTAGTTAAATATGTTAATGAACCATCTGCTTTAATTAATACACGATCTTTGTCATCCCCTGTTCCTAATGCAGTTGTTTCTAACCATAACGCTCCATCTTTTTCATAAACAAAACCTTGTTCTCTTAAAGATTCTAAAGCTTTATCTACAAGTCCTTTTCATATAATGATTTTCACTAAAGAACACGTCGTACTCTAATCCAAAATCTCCAAGATCTTTTTTGATGTTTTCCATTTCATATGCAACTGCGTACTCACGAATAAACTCATTTAAGTCTTCTCTTTCTAATAATGATTCACCAAATTCATCTTTTAGTTTTTGACCTAAAACTTTAATATCTTCACCGTGGTATGCATCCTCTGGCATCTTAGCATCCATACCTAGAGCTTGTTTATATCTAGTAATCGCTGAAATCACAAGATTATTTATTTGATTACCTGCATCATTGATATAGTATTCACGAGATAAATCATATCCTGATTTTTTCATTATTCTTGCTAATGAATCAGAATATGCAGCATTTCTAGCGTGACCTACGTGCAGTGTTCCTGTTGGGTTAGCTGATACATACTCTAAAAGAACTTTTTTACCTTGTCCAATGTTGTTTTCACCATATTTAAAATCATCTTCTAAGATTTTCCCAACAACACTTCCAAGACTTGATTTTTTAACGAAAAAGTTAATAAATCCTGGGCCAGCTATTTCAATTTTTTCTACCGCTTCATCTTCTTCTATATTACTGATTATTTCCTCTGCAATAACTCTAGGATTTTTACGTAAAACTCTTGTTAATTGCATCGCTACGTTTGAAGAAAAATCTCCATTATCTGTGTTTTTCGGAGTTTCTACATGAATATCTACTCCATCAATTTCTAATTTGGCTAAAGAATTTTGTATTAATTCTACTATTTTATTTTTCACCAAAAATCCCTCCTAATTACTTACTATATATTTTTCACTAATATTTTCAATTTATTTTTCTGTTTATCATTACTTCCGAAATGTATATTGTAGACTATTTCGTATAAAGTAAGGTTGTTTTTTGTTTTTTTACTTATATTTACAAGCTGTGTTTCTAATTTCATCTGACCATATTGTGTACTGTAGACATTGCTTGTTTTCGTATATGCTAAGTACATTTTTGAATCATCTTTTTCTATACTAACACTTTCTTTTATTTTGTCAATAAAAATTTTTATTTTTTTGTTATTTTTATCACTATAGCTTATTTTTTCACTACTTGTTTGCTCCAAAAAGCTTCCTAGATAAGATTCTTCATGTATTTTTTCAGAATCAACATAAGTCGTTATTTTAATTTTACTATCCATTAACACTCTCTAATTCCTCTTCAATTTCTAACCAAGAATCATTTAACTCTTCTAATTCAGAATTCAACTGTTTTAACTGCTCATTAAATTCTTGAGTTTTTACCATATCAGTATAAACTTCCTCTTTGGCAAGTTCATTATTTACAACTTGTATTTTTTCTTCTAAAGTTTCAATTTTATTCATCAACTCATCACGAGTTCTCTCTAATTTTCGAACACGTCTTTTTGTTTCTTTATCTAGAATATAGTTATTTGCTTCTTTTTCAACAACTACTTCTTCATTTTGTTTAGTAAGTTGTTGGGCAATTCTCTCTTGTTCTCTTTTTTCCAATAGTAATCATAATTTCCTAAGTATATATTATGACCATTATCAGTAATATCTAGTACTTTATTAGCAATCTTATTAATGAAGTACCTATCGTGACTGACAAAAAGAATAGTCCCTTCATAATTTTTCAATGCTTCTTCTAATACTTGCTTACTCGTAATATCAAGGTGGTTAGTCGGTTCATCTAATATAAGGAGATTGTTTTTCTCCAACATCAGTTTTGCAAGTTGTAATCTCGCTTTTTCTCCACCAGAAAGATCTCTTACTATCTTAAGAACATCATCGCCTCTAAATAAGAATCTACCAAGCACTGTTCTTACTTCCGCTTCCTTCATTAGAGGATACTCATCCCACAATTCATTTAATATTGTTTTTGAAGATTCAAACTCCGCTTGTTTTTGATCATAGTATCCTAATGACACTTTACTTCCATATTGAACAGAACCAGAAATTGCTTTTTGTCTCTTAGCTATAGTTTTTATTAATGTAGATTTTCCTATACCATTTCTTCCAACTACTGCTATTCTGTCACCTTTATACACCGAAAGATTATAATTTTGCCCTACTTTAATTCCATTATAACCTACTTGTAAATCACTAATCGTTAGAACATCACGACCACTTTGTTCCTTAATTAAGAACTCTATACCTGCTGCCTTATCATCTTTTTTCGGATTGTCGATAAGGTCCATCTTGTCTAATACTTTTTGACGACTTTTAGCCATTTTACTAGTAGATGCTCTTGCTATATTCTTCTGAACAAATTCTTCTAATTTTTTTATATCTTTTTGCTGACTAGTGTATTCTTTTAATTGTTTTTCGTAATCTTCTTCATATTGTACTAAGAATTTCGAATAGTTACCTACATACTTTTTAAGTTTACCGAATTCTAAGTTATATACAACATTTACAACTTTATCTAAAAAGTATCTATCGTGACTGACTATAACTATTGCACCATTGTATGCTGAAAGGTAATTTTCTAACCATGCTACATTTTCCATATCAAGGTGGTTGGTAGGTTCATCTAAAACTAATAAATCAGGTTCACTTAACAATAGTTTAGCCATAGATAATCTCGTCTTCTCTCCACCAGAGAAAGTACTGATTTTCTTATCGAAAACTTCTTTTGTGAAATCTAATCCATATAATACACTCTCTATCTTACTCTTATAATGATAGTCTTTATGTGTTAACACTTCATTTTGTAGTCTATCAAATTTATTAAGTAGAGTTGGATCATTTTCGATATTTTCCGGCGTTAGCTCAAATGAAAGTTTTTCTAATTCTGCTTCTAACGTAATAATTTCATCAAAACATGTGATCATCTCTTCATAAATTGACAAATCTTCTCTAACGATAAATTCTTGAGATAAATATCCGACCGTTGTATTTTTTGAAATAGTTCTCTCTCCACTATCAAAACTAATAGCACCAGAAATGATTTTTAATAATGTACTCTTTCCAGCTCCATTTCTACCCACTATTGCAACACGGTCCTTATCGTTAATTTCTAGTTTAACATTTGAAAAAATTTCATTGACAACGAAATTCTTTGTTACGTTATTTAATTGAATTAACATTCTTTTCTCCTTTCTCCAGTTTTTTTACTTTTTTTTCATAAATTTCTTATAATTTTCGTTTATAACTGAACTATTATACCATATTTCTGATTATTTAGCTAATAATTACGATACTCATCTCTATATAAAGAACTGCTTATTATAATCGATAACAATTATCAATAAATCACTTCTTAGTTGTTCAAAAGTCTTATAATCTAAAATATATAAATTATAATAAATTATTTATTCAATATATATTTTATTTTTACTATTTTTAACATAACTGATGTGAAAAATATAATAATATTTTCTCACGATTATAAATTGTATATCTACAGCGATAATTAAATTCATAGAATATTTTATATATAATATTGTTCAGTTTTTCTATAAATGTTATAATACAAATATATAATAAATTTATAGAATGAGGGGGCTTCTTTTATGAAACCAAAAAAAATATTATCAGTCCTTATGGCTGCTGGATTAGCATTTACTGCAGTTGGATGTAGCAGTTCATCTAATTCAACTTCACAAAATTCAAATCAACCTGCCGACTATGTAGCAGGTGTATCATTAGATAAACCTATTAAAGTAGATAAAGAAGCTGGTACTATTACTGTTCTTACGAAAATTAATGGTAAATACTTCGATGAAGCTACAAGACATAACTCAGTAGAACAAAGTGGTACAAACGGTGCCAAATCTATCTTCACAGCATTTGCTAAACCAGAAGAATTCTACAACGCTCTAATTGAGATTGGTGCAAAACCTGGAAATAACATGAATCCAAACAATGCTACTACTACTCATGTAGAAGGAACTCCAATTAAAGCTGAAATTACTTGGAACGGTGCTGATAAAAAATATGATATCAACGAAGTAGTAAAAGACAGTAATGGAAAACAAATCGATTTCCGCTTCGGTGGTAACTTAGAGCGTGCTATTGATAAAAATACAGGATGTTTATCTTGCTTAGATAGCTGCCCTGTTGGTATTATCTCAAATACTACTTACACTTATGGAGCTGTTGAAACTCGTAAAGAGGTTAAGTTCACTGGTAACGAAAATATCCTACCTGAAGATGGAACATATGCAGCTGTTATTTATAGCATTAAAAAATAATAGCTAATCACAAGGAGAGATTTAATGAAACGCTTAAGATTATTATTCTATTTCACAAGTGTCGGTATAGCTGTTGGTTACTTCTTCGCATTCTTACTGTTCTTCTTTACACAGTTTGAAATGTTAGCTGACCAAAGTCTTGTGATATTCGTTTGGACTGTTTACGGTATAATGACAGGATTATATTTTAAACGTATAAATCGTAAATATACATTTTTCATTATAGAAGCAATTATACTTCTAATGGCTATCTTTTCAGGTAAAACTAAAACTTTACTATATATAGCTCGTGAAGTATTGCATGCTGGAACACTTAGTCAAATTAAGGTTCCATTTATAGTTGGTGTTATTATCGTTAACTTAATAAATCTTTATATTATTTTAACACTTTCTAAATACCAAAAAGTATATACTAAAGAAGAACTTAAAGCATTAAAAGAAAAAGAAGTAAAACTTAGTGATTTAAGAGAAGTTGATCCTGAAGAAGAAAAAAAATTAAAAGCACAACGTAAAAAAGTAAGATATATTACACTTGCATGTTTTGCAATCTTCTTTGCAGTTTATTTCACAGTACCAAGTTTCAAAACTGGTATTAATACAGCATTCGCTACTTTATCACAATTCGATACAAATGCAGTAATCGAATACTTACGTGGATGGGGAGCTTGGGCTGCGGTAGTTTCTGGAGTATTAATGGTACTTCAATCAATAGCTGCACCAATCCCAGCATTTTTAATCACATTATCAAACGCTGCTATCTTTGGTTGGGTACTAGGAGCTGTATTATCTTGGTCAACAGCAATGATAGGGGCTGCGGTATGTTTCTATATTGCTCGCGGATTAGGACGTGATGCCGTAGAAAAACTTACAAGTAAAGGTGCAATGGCAAGTATTGACGTATTCTTCGAACGCTACGGAGACAAAGCTATTCTTATTTGTAGGTTATTACCGTTCGTATCTTTCGACTTCGTTAGTTACGCTGCCGGTCTTACTAATATGAGTTTTTGGAGATTCTTTATCGCTACAGGAATCGGACAATTACCAGCAACAATAGTTTACTCATACGTTGGTGGAACACTTTCTGGTGGAGTAAGAAATATGTTCATCGGATTAATGTGTTTATTCGCACTATCAATCGTTATCGGTATTATGAAAAAAATCTACAACGACAAACATAAAAAAGAAGAAGAGCTTATTGCATCTTCTAATTAATAAACAAAAACAACTAGAGATGATACTTTTCATCTCTAGTTGTTTCTTTTTTTATAACGCAGTGATTCCAACCTGGTTAAAATATTTCATAAATAGGAATTTTTCTACACCTATTTCTACATTCTCTCCTATATTTAATCTATAGTCAATATAAACATCTATTCCATCAACTACATATTTCGAATATAATTCTTTATCGAATTTGCTTGCTATCGAAACCCCGATAACTTTATTTACACCGCCACCTCAACAAGCTTGTTGAAACAGTGATACTAATATATAGTTTTTATTTTTATCTTTTAATAATTTTTTTGCCTCATCATTAATTATAATTGCCATTTTTTCTCCTATTCTACTCTATTGCCTTAAGAGCTTCTACCATGTTTACTTTTTTAATTTTTTATGCATTACTATCATTACGATTATAGTAATCAATATTGTTATACCCGATGCTAATAAATAAACTACTAAAGGTACTTTACTACTAAACATCATATCTCTACCCGCGAGTTCTAATATTATTTTCAAATACATTTTATAACCTAGATAATTACCTAAAATAATACCTACTCCACTTAAGTAAAAGATTTCTCTAAATACATAAATAGTTACCTCGCTTGGATAAAAACCAAGAACTTTTATCGTTGATAATTCTCTAATACGCTCAGATACATTAACATTTATTAAATTATATAATACTACAAGCGCTAATGTAACTGAACAAATCACCATAACTGCCACTATAATATCTATTCCTTTAATAAAATTATCAAGTATCTCTTGTATTTTAGAATTATCACTTATATTTACTATATCGCTATTATTATTTAAATCACTTACCACACTTTCAACAATTTCCTTACCACCTGTAGTTTGTATTAAAAACGTTATTGTCCTTATATTGTTTTTTAAATACTGATTCATAATAATCTTTATTTATATAAATTGTATGTCCAAAGTAATTCTTATTAATTTCACCGACATTAAATGTGTATTCTTTATTATTTACAACTACATTAAAGCTATCTCCTACCTGTAACTTGTGAAGATATGCAAGTTTTTCACTAATAACAGCCGCCCCATTTGGCAAGTTAATATCTTTGGCATTATTATCCATTAATGTAATATAGTCTTTATAGTTTTCTTTATCCACCGTTATTAATTGTACAGAATCTATAATTTCATTATTACTCTCGAAAGTAGCAAGTTGAATATTTATTTTGGTGCTAGCTTTGACATTCTTATTATTATCAATCTCTTTTTGAAGTTTTTCTACACTTTCATTATCTATATAAGGATTATAAGTAGCTGCGATATCAACCTTATTAATAACTTTGAATTGTTCATTAGAAATATTTATTACTCCATAACGAATACCAAAACCTATAAACATAAGAGTCAGACATCCTGCAACTCCAAATATCGTCATTAACATTCTAATTTTATAACGGAAAATATTTCTAAAGGTTACCTTCCTTAAAAAGCTAAGTCTTGACCAAATAAATGATATTTTTTTCTAAAAATATTCTACTTCCTCCACTCGGAGCCTTAGGACGCAACAAGTACGCACTCTTTTCTTTTAAGTTTTTTCTAAGTGGTATATAAATCGCTAAACTTATACATCCTAATGAAATAACAAAAGCTGCGATAAGTATACTTGGAGTGTATACGATCTCCGGTGTGTTAAAAGTAAAGAACCTTGCATAAGAATTATATATTATCGGCACAATCACCAAATAGGCTCCAATAATACCTAATATCGTACCTATCAAGGTAGACAAGCCACCATATACAAAATATTTCTTAGAAATTTGATAATTACTGTATCCTAGTGATTTAAGAGTACCGATGTTTATCCTATTTTCGTCTATCATTCTAGTTAAAGTTGTTAGTGAAACTAAAATCGATACAACAAATAAGAATATTGAAAAAACATTAGCTACAAAGGTTAAACTACTCGCAGAATCTATAAATTGAGCATAGTTTTTTAAACCTCTAATATTTTCTACCGAGAATCTAGGATAACTTTCTTCTGAAAGGCTAACCTTCCCAATATTTAGTTGCTTTTTATTATCATCAATCTCTTTTTGAGCTTTATTCAATTTTTCTACTTGTTCATTGTAACTCTTACTATCGACATTTTTTAGTAATTCAAGTTTTCCTTTAACACTATTAAGTTGTTCTTGTGCTTGATTTATTACTTTTTCATTTTCTTTTAATTTTTTATTATTTTTTTCTAAATAATTTTTTTCGTCGATTTTTTGCTGAGTTTTTAATTTTTCTATCAGGCTATCTCGAGTCTTATTAACTTCCGTAATATAATCTTTATCACTATATTTATAGTTAATATCTTTAAGTTTTATATTTACTCCACTTACATTTTCAAATTTAAAAACGTCTCTTTTTACATACCCAAAATAGTCCTTATTAGCTAGATTATTATTAGATACCTCTATATGATCTGCTCCTTGAACAAAACCAACTACTTTAAAGTTATATTGTTTTAAAGTATTACTTTCACTCTTATCTGAAGTAAAAGAAATCTCGTCTCCAATTTTATAACTACCTTGCAGTGATTCGACTAAAGCTATTTCTCTGTCATCATTAGGTAAAGCACCTTCAGTTAACTTAGGTAAAACTAATTTTTCAGGTAAAGATTCAATATTTACAAACTCATTACTATTAGTTATCTGGAGTTTTTTTATAAAATAACTTTCACTTAAATCAACATTATCTAGAGCATTTATAATTTTCATATCTTCTTCATTGATACCAAAATTATGGCTTACTCTTAGATCATACATCTTATGGCGTTCTATATACTTATTATAGGTATTCACCATTGCAGGTGATGTTTCTTTTAGACCTACAAAGATAAAAACTCCCAGAAACATTATTATCATTATCGATATAAACTTCGACTTTGTTTTTGATATTTCTCTTAATATATCTCTATTTATTGCTTTCATAACACTACCACTCTATTTCATCAATACTTTTAGGATTAGTATTTTGTGTTACTTTTTTCACCTTAGCATCGTAAATTTCTATTACCTTGTCTGCAGCTTCAGCGATAGAACTATTGTGAGTGATAATAACTACAGTTTTTTTCTCATCCACACTATAGTCTTTTAGGATATTTAAGATATTTTTTCCCGTCTTATAATCTAATGCCCCAGTTGGTTCATCACAAAGTAATAGTTTTGGATTTTTAGCTATTGCTCTCGCTATAGCAACACGCTGTTGTTCTCCACCAGAGATTTGCGAAGGAAAATTATCCATTCTATGTTCTAATCCTACTAATTTTAAAATATCTGTTGCTTTTTTCGGTTGTTTTACAATTTGTCCAGCTAATTCTACATTTTCTAAAACTGTTAGGTTTGGAATCAAATTATAAAATTGAAAAACGAAACCTATATCTTCTCTTCTATATCTAGTTAGTTCCGCTTCACTTAAGCCGACAATCTCTTTTCCAAAAACATTAATTGATCCTTTACTAGCATTATCCATTCCACCTATAATATTAAGTAATGTACTCTTCCCAGCTCCACTTGGACCTAAAATTACAACAAATTCTCCTTCATTAATATCAAAACTAATAGCATCATTCGCTATAACTTTATTACTATTTTCTCCATATATTTTAGAAACATCTTTTACAATTATTTTTTGCATAGTATTTCTCCTTTATTTCTATAACTTAATTATATCACATCTTATTTATTGAATTAATCTAAACGCTTTTCATATACGCTAAATCCTAAACAGATTTCTTTACACTAATAAAAATAAATATTATAATATCAATAATTATTAGATTTCATAAAAAATTATTGAGGAGATTATATGCTAACTATTTACGAATACCCGACATGCTCGACATGTAGAAAAGCAAAAAAACTTTTAACAGACAACAATATTGAAGCAACATATTTCAATGTTAAAGAAAAAACACCAACAGTAGCAGAATTTAAAAAAATTATTAAGACATTCGATCTACCATTAAAGAAATTATTCAACACTAGCGGTCTTGTTTATAAAGAGCTAGGATTAAAAGACAAATTAGAAACACTATCTCTTGATGAAGCTTTAACGTTACTTCACGAAAATGGTATGTTAATTAAACGTCCTTTAGCATTCGATTTAAAAAATGATATCCTACTTCTTGGATTCAAAGAAGAAACTTGGGAAAAAGCTCTTTTATAATAAATTTTATTAATTTTTCTATTGATATTTACTTGAAATAATGTTATAATAGTCGAGATGTGAAAACATTAAATTACGATGTTCCTCTGTTAATCAAGCATTAGTAATGAACATTTTGTAAAAAAAGGAGAAAGAATAATGAGCAAAATCATTGAAGCGATCACTAAATCGCAATTAAGATCAGACATTCCTGAATTTAAAGCTGGGGATACAGTAAGAGTACACGTTCGTATCGTTGAAGGTGGACGTGAGCGTATCCAACAATTCGAAGGAGTAGTTATCAAACGTCGTGGTGGAGGAATCTCTGCTACTTATACTGTACGTAAAATTTCAAACGGTGTTGGTGTTGAAAGAACATTCCCTGTTCACACTCCAAAAGTTGAAAAAATTTGAAGTTGTACGTAAAGGTAAAGTTAGACGTGCTAAATTATACTACCTACGTAACTTACGTGGTAAAGCTGCTCGTATTAAAGAAGTACGTTAATAAGAAGAAGCTTAAAAGCCCTATTACATCAGTAACGGGGCTTTCTTTTTTTATTTTCAATTCCATTTTAATGCCATATACATGGGAGTATCTTAACAAAACCCACAAAATCTTGTTCCTCAGAGATCACGATTTTCTACTAACTCCTTATAAACGTAAAAAAACTAACTATATTTTTCTATAGCTAGTTCTTAAATTTTTATAAATCTAATTTATAATCTTCAGCTTTCACAAAGCCTTTTTTCTCCATATAGTAATATACTCCGTATGATATAACCGCAGGTAATATGAAGTGTAATAACAATATTTCAATAAACAGTACCGAATGAGCTGTATAAGATGACATTGTTTGCCATGTCATAAGTTGCCCCACTAGTCCTGATGTTCCCATCCCTCCTCCAGCAGGGTTATTTTCCATTCTAAAAATAATAGTTGCTATAGGACCTAATATAGCACTTGCAATAATAGGCGGAATCCAAATTACTGGTTTTCTCATAATATTAGGAACCTGTAACATAGACGTTCCTAACCCTTGAGCAAGTAATCCATTCCAACGATTAGCTTTAAAACTTATTACTGCAAAACCAACCATTTGAGCTGCACATCCCACAGTAGATGCGCCTGCTGCTATTCCAGATAACCCCAAGATGATAGACAATGCTGCTGAACTTATAGGTAATGTTAAAATTATTCCCATAACAACTGAAACAACTACTCCCATAATAAACGGCTGTAATTCTGTTGCTTCCCTTATAAATGTTCCAAGAATTTTCATCCCTTTTATTAAATATGGTCCTGTTAAATAAGAAACTATTCCTCCTATGATTATTGTGACAAATGGAGTGATAATAATATCTATTTTAGTTTTTCCAGAAATAAGTCTACCTATTTCCGCAGCTATAACTACAGCTATAAAGGCTCCTAAAGGATCACCAGAACCACTAATTATCAATTTACCATGATCTAGTAAATTATTAGTACCTAGATTTGACCCAAATGCACCTAAAAATCCGACTACACCAGAAGCTAAGATTACTAATTTAGGAGTTTTAAGCGCATGCGCAACACCTATACCAATAACTGGACCTGTTAATGCCATTGCGATACTCGCTATAACAAGTAAGAAACTCGATAAACTTCCACTCAAGCTTATAGCAATCTGCTTAATAATCAATCCAATAATTAGAGTACAGAACAACCCTAAGGCCATTCCATTCAAAGCAACAATAAAATACCTATGAAATAATTTAGATAGAACATTATTTTTATTCATACAATACTCTCCGTATTTAGTAAATATTATTTTACACTAATGTGTATTTATTTTATATTATAACTTAATATTTCTTAATATTCTCTAGATATGCTCTAGAAATAAAAAAGACTCAAGAATAATGATCTGACCCCAAAAAGTTAGACTTAAGATAGCGTAGTAGTTATAATGACTGCTACGCTATCTTTTTATATTTATACAGTCATATGTTTTATTCTATATTGCTTAGGACTTAACCATCCTAGTTTCTCTTTTATTCTCTCTTCATTATAGTATTTTATATATTTTTCAATAGCTAATTTCAGTTCCCTATAACTATTATATGTTGTTCCATAGTATATCTCTTGTTTTAATATTCC
>CAKMQF010000074.1 GCA_927911745.1 uncultured Gemella sp. | reverse complement strand
TTATATCTACTATATCTCGTTTGTATTGATTAAATTCTATTTTTCGTCTATACTTAGGTGTAAATACAATATGGTATTTACACAACCACTTTGTATGCGATAAACTATTATGTTTATTGCCATAATTAAAATCATCCTTTCTTTATTTTAGAGCTTGAACTACTCTTATTTTATCAAGAAAGATGATTTTTCAATTGTTTTAACTTTTTATCTCGCACCCGCATAGCGGGTGGTTTTTTGTTTCGGAGACTTCGCCTCCTCAACTGGCTAAAGCCTTTTAATAAAAATAGAGCAACTTATAAAAATAAAATTTTCTAAGTTACTCTGATTATGTTTATTCTATTTTACTTTTTTTAGTCCCAAATGTCTTTTGCGTATTCTTCTACTGATCTATCTGCAGAGAAGATTCCAGCGTTAGCTGTATTAACTAAACTCATTTGTCCCCATTTTTCTTTATCTTGATATGTTTGGGCTACTTTTTCTTGAGCTGCAACATAGCTTTCAAAATCCGCTAGACACATGTAATTATCTTGAGTTAGTAGATAATCTACAATAAAGTTGAAGTTCATTCCACCAACAGTCATAGTTCTAATGAAATCTAGTGTTTCTTTAATTTTTCCTGAATTATTGTAGTATTCCCAAGGTTTATATCCTTGTTCATTTAATGCATCTACTTCTGGTGTTTCTAGACCGAAGATAAAGATATTTTCATCTCCTACCGCCTCATGAATTTCCACATTTGCTCCATCAAGTGTTCCTAATGTTAATGCACCATTAGCATTAGTTTCATATTACCTGTTCCACTTGCTTCCTTACCTGCTTGTGAAATTTGTTCACTAATATCAGCAGCTGGAATAATTTTTTCTGCAAGAGTAACTTTGTAATCTGGTAAGAATACAACTTTGATGTATTCACGAACTAATTCATCACATTCAATCATTTGAGAAATTGAGTGGATAAATTTGATGATGTTTTAGCCATTTGATATCCAGATGATGCTTTTGCTGCGAAGATAAATGTTCTTGGTACTGGACGTAAACCATTGTATTTTATTTCTCGGTATAAGTATACAATATGTAAAGCATTAAGTAATTGACGTTTATATTCATGTAGTCTCTTAACTTGAACATCAAAAATAGAGTCTGGATTCACAGTTATACCTGTAGTATTTTGAATATATGTAGCAAATTGTTCTTTTTTTACTTTTTTAATTTCTTGAAGTTTTGCTACAACTTTCTTATCATTTTTATAGTCATTTAATTTACTGATTTTAGATAAATCTTTAACAAAATCATCGCCAATTAAATCTTTTAGATAAGATGCTAACTCAGGGTTTGCTTGACCTAACCATCTGCGATGAGCTATACCATTCGTAACATTACCGAATTTTGTTGGATATAATTCGTTAAATGCTCTAAATGTTGATTCAACAAGAATATCACTGTGTAATTTTGATACACCATTTACGTTATGACTACCTACGATAGATAGGTTAGCCATTCTAATTTGATTATCATATATAATTGCAGTTTCAGCCAATGTATAATCTTTACCTTGATCAATTACCCACTGACAGAATCGTTTGTTAATTTCTTCGATAATTGAGTAAATACGTGGTAATAATGGCTTGAATAAATCTACAGACCATTTTTCTAAAGCTTCTGCCATAATTGTATGGTTTGTATAAGCAAATGTTTTAGTCGTAATTCCCCAAGCTTTGTCCCAAGAATATCCGTATTCATCAAGTAATAATCTCATTAACTCTGGAACTCCCATAGCCGGGTGAGTGTCATTAATGTGTAACGCTACATGCTCACTTAAATTTTCTAATGTACCAAATTCATTATAGTGATTTTTTACTAGTTGTTGAAGTGATGCACTAATAAAGAAGTACTGCTGTTTTATACGTAATTCTTTACCCTCATTTGTGCTATCTGCGGGGTATAATAATTTAGAAATCGATGAGGCAATTGCTTCTGCTTCTGAAGACTTAGAATATTCTCCACGTTCAAATAATTTCATATTAAAACCAGTTTTCGCTTTTGCTTCCCAAAGACGTAATGTATTAACAGTTTTAGTTTTATATCCAGAGATTAATAAATCATAAGGTTCAGCTTGGATAGATGTATAATCTTTGTGCTCAACTTTAAATCCATCTTCAGTCATTTTTTCTTCTACATGACCGTAGAATCTTACTTCAATTTCCTCATCATTTCTATAAACAAGACCATATTTTCCTAAATCTAACCAGTAATCTGGAAATTCTTGTTGCCAACCATTGTTGATAACTTGTTTGAAAATTCCATATTCGTATAAAATTGAGAAGCCAGTTACTGGATAATCACTACTAGTTAAGGCATCTAAATAACATGAAGCAAGTCTTCCAAGTCCACCATTTCCTAAACCTGGATCTGGCTCAATATCATAAATCTCATCTAGATTAAAATTATTTTTTTCTAGATATTCTTTAGTTTCCTTTTCAATTCCTAGATTAAATAAGTTATTTCTTAAAGTTCTACCTACTAGAAACTCCATTGACATGTAGTAAGCACGTTTTTGCTTTGTTTTTTTCAATTCTTGTTCGTAAGCAAATTTTTTCTCAGATAATTTTTCTCTTACCGTACTCATTAACGCTTCATACACTTGACGTTTACTCGCTGCCGATATAGTAATCCCAAATTGTCTTTTTAAATACTTCTCTATTCTTTGTTCAAATTCTTGATTTTTCATTATTTTCTCCTATAGTCTAGTTTATTAAACTATTTCATTGTACATATCTATATATTGTAAAGCTGATTTTTTCCAACTTACATCTTGTTTAATCGCGTTTTTCATAATTTTATTCCAAATATGACGTTCTTGGTAATAGCAGTATGTCGCTCTATATACAGCATCTAGCATATCATACGCGTCGAAACTTTCAAATGTAAATCCTGTTCCAGAATTACCGTCAAATGGTTCTACCGTATCTCTTAAACCACCTACTCTGTGAACAATTGGCACTGTAGCATATCTCATTGAAATTAATTGAGATAAACCGCATGGTTCAGTTTTAGAAGGCATTAAGAACATATCACAAGAACTATATACTTTCGAAGACACTTCTGAAGAAAACATTATTAAGCTTCTTACTTTATCGTGACGACGATATTCTAATGAACGTAGTGCATCTTCATAATGTCTATCACCTGTTCCTAAAATTACTAATTGTGCTCCAGTTTTTAAAATCTCATCTGCTACATGCAGAACTAAATCTATACCTTTTTGATGAGTTAATCTTGTAACCATTCCAATCATTGGAATATTTTCATTCACTTCTAATGCTAATTCTTCTTGGAATTTCAACTTGTTTGCACTTTATTTTTTAATGTTTTAGAATCAAATTTTAAAATTAGTTTATCAGTTTTTGAATTAAATTTATCAGTATCTAATCCATTAATTATACCGTGAAGTTTCCCTTGTTCTACTCTTAGTATATC
Source organism: uncultured Gemella sp. (assembly GCA_927911745.1). GTDB lineage: Bacteria > Bacillota > Bacilli > Staphylococcales > Gemellaceae > Gemella. The sequence continues at coordinate 28,591 of CAKMQF010000074.1, read as the reverse complement.
ATCTAATCCATATGAGAAGTACGGATCTAGTATTTCATGAGCATATGTTTCACTTACAGTATTAATTCTATCGGCTAATTGTATAGCTCCTTTTAATAAATTTAAATCACCTTTGTAAATTAGTGCATCAAAGTACTTATTATCTAGCCCAAATAAGTTACCCATTTCATAAGGATTGAATTTACCTTGGAATTCAATATTATGAATTGAAATTACACTTTTAATGTTTTGATAAAAACCTTCTCCTCTTGACTTAATATCATCTAAGTAAATTACAGATAAAGCTGCATGCCAGTCATTAGCATTTACTACATCTGGTTTATAGTCAATATGAGGTAATATTTCTAATGCTGCTTTTGAGAAGAATGCAAAACGCTCCCCGTCATCTTCTTGGCCGTATACACTATCTCTATTGAAATATTGTTCATTATCAATAAAGTAGTACGTTACTCCATTTACTTGTGTTTCAAAAATTCCACAATAAACTGTTCTCCATCCTAAATTAATAAATATATTTTGTTTATATTTTAAATCATACTTATCTCTATCTATTGAAGAATACAAAGGCAGTACTACCCTTGCTTCTACATTTTCATCTTGAAGGGCTTTCGGCAATGAACCTATAACATCACCTAGACCCCCAACTTTAACAAATGGTGCCGCTTCAGCTGCCACGAATAATATTTTCATTATTGTTCTCCTTATTCGTTATTTATTTCATACTAAAAGGGTTAGTTTTAGATGCAGTCTATCTGTTTATTATACTCCTTTTCCTTCCGAAAATCGAAAGTTTTACAAATATCTCCCACATTTTATTCTAACCCATATTTTTATTATACTACTTTATTTTTTTCTACAATAACTTGACAATTTTCGGCTCCTTTTAATTCTACTCTTTCTGAAACAGTAGCCGACTTATCTAAAATTACATAATCTAAGTAAGCTGATTTTTTAATAACACTATTAGGCATTATGATAGAATTTTTAATAACTGCGCCTTCTTCTATTACAACGTCCCCTAAATAAAAATACTGTTCTCAACTATACCATTAATTTCACAACCATCACCTAGAATAGAATTTTTCACGATTGCACCCTCTCCATAAGTAGTTGGTACGCTATCTTGTACTCTAGTTAAAATATCAGTACCTGATAAGAATAATTCATTCATCTTATTAGGATCTAATAAATCTCTATTAAAGTCATAAAATTCTTGAACACTATTAATTGTTCTTGTATAATTTTTGATTTCATATCCATAAACATTTAATCTATGGAAATTCTTAGTAATATAATCTAACAATAAATCCTGCCATCCATATGTCATCCCTTTTTTAACAAGTTCTTTAAACATCTCTTTAGACATTATGTAAATTTTAACTTGCGTAGGGCACACTTGATCATATCCATCATAATGATATAAACTATCATATACTCTATCTTTTTCATCAAAAATAATTTGTGATTCACGTTGTTGGGGTTTTCTATACGTATAAGCTAATGTAATATCAGCATTTGTAGATTTATGATATTTAAGCATTTCTTTAAAATCGATATTCCCAACAATATTTCCATCTGCCAATATACAATATTCTTCTAATAAAGTATCTGCATATTTTGCCGCATCTCCCAATGCTTCGATTTTATTTTGTGCGACTCTATTTGATTGATGGTTTGACATCGGTGTTATAAATTTCAATCCGCTATTTTTTCTGTTTAGATCCCAGTCTTTCCCCCAACCTAAGTGATCCATTAATGACTTATAATGGTGATTTGTCACTACTGCTATATTAGATATCTCAGCTTTAACTAAAGAAGATAACATGAAATCAACCATTCTATATCTTGACGCAACTGCTAAAGATGCTAGTGTTCTATTTCTTACTAATCCTTGCAGATCATCGTTACGATAGTTATCCGCAAATAAAATACAAAACGCTCTTACCATATTATTTTCCCTCTACTTTCCTATTCTCATTTACAACTTCATCCCTACCGATTACCGTTATTTGTTCTTTTCCTAGAACAATTTCTTTATTACCTACTTCTACATTTTCTTTAACTACTGAACCTTCTGCAATAATTGAGTTATAGACTTTAGCTCCTTTTTCAATAACTGCGCCTTTCATGATGATACTTCCCACTACTTCAGCACCTTCTTCGATTCTAACTCCTGAAGAAATTATAGATTCTGAAATAGTTCCATATACAGTAGTTCCATCTGAAATCATAGAATTTCTAACATTAGCACTATGACCTAAATATTGTGGCATAGCACCTTCATGTCGATAATAAATTCTCCATAATTTATCATCAATATTAAAGTTTTCTTTATTTTTTATTAGATCCATATTTGCTTCCCATAAGCTCTCAATTGTACCTACATCTTTCCAATATCCGTAAAATGGGTATGCATAGATGTTTTTCCCTTCATTTAACATCATTGGAATAATATTTTTACCGAAGTCTTTTTCACTATCAGGATTTTCTTCATCACGAATTAGGTATTCTCTAAGTTCTTTCCAACTAAAGATATAAATACCCATTGATGCTTTTGTAGATATAGGATTTTCTGGTTTTTCTAAAAACTCTGTAACTTTTAAATCTGTATTTGTATTTAAAATACCAAAACGGCTTGCTTCTTCAAGAGGAACATTAATATGCGCTATTGTTAAGTCAGCACCTTTTTGTTTATGGAAATCTAACATTTCTTTATAATTCATTTTGTAAATGTGATCTCCAGATAAGATAAGTACGTATTCAGGATTGTACTGCTCTATGTATTTAATATTTTGATAAATAGCATTTGCTGTTCCCTTGTACCATTCTCCCGTTTTACCTGCAGTATAAGGTGGTAGAATTGATAATCCTCCATCCATTCTATCTAAATCCCATGGTTGACCATTACCCATGTATGAGTTAAGCTCAAGTGGCATAAACTGTGTTAATACCCCAACTGTTGAAATTCCAGAGTTCGCACAATTTGATAATGGAAAATCGATAATTCTATATTTCCCACCAAAAGGTACGGCTGGTTTAGCCATATCTTTAGTTAATACTTGAAGCCTCGTACCTTGTCCTCCTGCTAGTAGCATAGCTACTACTTCTTTTTTTCGTGCCATAAATTTGACCCCCTTCTTCTAAAACTTATTATTTCTTTTCTATATACATCGTTGTATAAGGTGGTATGTTTATACTCAAAGTGTATTTAAATTCATTTTTCTCTTTATTTATTGTTTTTAAATTTCTATTTGAAATTGCTAATCCATCGTATTTCTTAGCATCCGAGTTCAATACTATTTTGTAACTTCCCCAAGTATTTACTCCTATTTCATAATGTTTTAATACTTGATTTGAAAAGTTAGTAACTACTAGTACTTCTTTACCAGATCTATCTATACGTGAGAAAGCAAAAACATTGTTGTTATTATCGTCTACAACATGCCATTTGAATCCGTCCCAGTCACTATCGTTTTCCCATAATGCAGGTGTAGATTTATAGTACTTGTTAAGCTCTTTAACATATCTATGTGTGAATACATGTTTTGGATAAAGCATTAATAACCAATCTAATTCTCTTTCTTCATCCCATTCAATAAATTGAGCAATATCAATTCCCATAAATGTCAGTTTTTTCCCGGGATGTGCATACATATATCCTAAGAATGCCTTAAAATTACCAAACTTATCTTCATAAGGAACAGGACTTTTATCTAATAGCGATTTTTTCCCATGTACTACTTCATCATGTGAAATTGGTAAGATGAAATTTTCTGAAAATGCATAATGCATTGAGAAAGTAAATTTGTTATGAACTCCTTTTCTAAAGAAAGGATCTGTTTCTAAATAATCAAGACTGTCCATTCATCCATCCCATATTCCACTTAAAGTCAAATCCTAAACCACCATGTTCAACTGCTGCTGTTACTTTCGGATAACTTGTTGATTCTTCTGCTATCATAGAAACACCAGGATAGTTTTCTTTTACGTAAAGATTTAAATTTTTTAAGAAATCAATTGCTTCTAAATTTTCAAAACCGCCATAGATATTTCTTGCAGATTTTTCCTCATCTCGACAATAGTTTAAAAATATCATCGAACTTACTGCATCTACTCTAATACCATCAATATGATAATCTTCTATCCAAGAAACTGCACTTGATGTTAAAAATGATCTTACTTCATTTCGTCCATAGTCGAAGACTCTAGTTCCCCAACCTTCATGTTCCATTTTTCTTGTATCTGAATACTCATAACAATGCGTCCCATCAAATTCGTATAATCCATGAGCATCTTTTGTGAAATGTCCAGGTACCCAGTCCAAAATTACTCCAATATTATTTTGGTGACAACAATCAACAAAATACATAAAGTCTTCAGGTGTTCCATATCTAGATGTTGGTGCAAAATACCCCGTTGCTTGATACCCCCATGATTTGTCATAAGGATATTCAGTTACAGGTAACAATTCTATATGAGTATAGTTCATATCTTTAACATAATCTACTAATGTATGAGCCAATTCTCTATAACTTAATTCCCTACCATCTTCATGATGCTTCCAAGAACCTAAATGTACTTCATAAACATTCATTGGACAATGGTAAGGAACCTCTCTATTTTTCATCCATTTGCTATCTTTCCATTGATAGTGAGGTAACGAATAAACTTTTGAAGCTGTTAATGGTCTGGTTTCAGCATGTTTTGCATAAGGATCTGCTTTCCATAATTCAGTTCCACTTTTAGTAACTATTACGTATTTATATGCATCAAATTGTTTAATACCACTAAACTCAATTTCAAATATACCTTTATCATTAATTAATTTCATTTCATGAGTATGCGGATGCCAAGAACAAAACTCACCAGTTACAAATACCTTCACTGCGTTTGGTGCCCATACTCGAAATGTACATTTATCCCCATCTAAAAATGATCCTAAATATTTATGGCTATGGTAATTAGTTCCTTCGAGGAATAAATATTCTGCCATATTATTACTCACTAAATAACCCCCTTTTCACTAAAAGTAAACGTTACTTTAGTTGGTGAAATTTTTAGCATAAAGAAATATGAATAAAATAGTTTATTTTATCACTAATTTTTTCTTTATTTTTTATACCTATAGTATAACATAATGAAGCCTTGATGTAAATGTTTTCTTTAGTTATTTTCTATAAAGAATTATACCCCTTACATTGCTTTTATATTAATTATTTTTCATCATTTTATAATTAAATTATTTACTTTTAAAAACTTTTATATTAAAATTAAACTGATTGATTTTAGAAAACAGTTTAGTAATGAAAATTTTATGTTTCGGAGATGAAAAATATGATTAAATTTAATCCAATAAAAAATAAATACCCTCAGGGGGCATTAAAAAATAATGACGATTTCTATTTTGAAGTATTCATAAGGATGATTTTTACTTTAATGACTTTAAAATAATTATTAAAAATGAATATACAGGTGAAGTTATTTCTAAGAGTTTAGAGTTTAAAGAAAAAGCTAGAGAGAACTACTCTACTTATCATGTAATTTTTGAACCATTTAATACTGGTCTTTATTTTTATCATTTTGAAGTTCACTTTGACAGTTTTTATGTTTATTTAAAAAATGATAAACTTGACGCTAAGTTGGTAAATAGCAAAGATGAACTACCTGATTGGCAGTTGACAGTTTACGATAAAAACTTCACTACACCAGATTGGTATAAAGGTTCTATAATGTATCAAATCTTCCCTGATAGATTTAAACGCAGTGAAAAATTTACAGCAAAAGTAGCAAAAAATGAAAATGTGAGAATTAGACATGAAAATTGGAATAGTGTTCCTCATTCATCTATTACTCATGAAAATTATGGAGCTAAAGATTTTCTAATGGGGAATCTACTAGGTATTGAAGAAGAAAAAGAATATTTCAAAAAATTAAATATCGAGAGTATCTATCTTAACCCAATCGTTGAGAGTCCAGAAAATCATCGTTATTCTACTTCAGATTATTTTAATGTTGATCCATATTTTGGTACTAATGAACAATTTGAAAAGTTTTGTAAAGAATTTAAAGATGATAATATTAGAATCATACTAGATGGTGTATTTAGTCATACCGGTTCAGATAGTATCTACTTTAATCGATATAATAATTATGACAGCATCGGAGCTTATAATTCACAAAATTCACCTTACTATTCTTGGTTTAATTTCATAAATTTCCCTAATGAATACCATTCGTGGTGGGGATTTGATAACTTACCAACAGTAATCAAAGAAAATAAAGCGTATAGCGATTTTATTAATAGTAAAGATACTGGTGTTGTTAACTTTTGGCAAAAACTTGGAATTGCTGGATGGAGACTTGATGTTGCTGATGAGTTCCCTGATGAATTTTTAGATAGAATTCGTGAAAGTGCGAAATACTATGACAAAGATGCTCTAATCATCGGTGAAGTTTGGGAAGATGCAACTAATAAGATTTCGTACAATACTCGTCGTCGTTATTTCTTAGGTGATCAACTTGATAGTGTAATGAACTATCCTTGGAAGAACGCAATCATTAATTTCGTAAAAAATAAAAATGCAGAAGACTTTACTCTTGAAGTTTTAAAACTAGTAGAAAATTATCCGCGCCCAGCTCTTGATGCTGTAATGAACTTATTAGGAAGTCATGACACAGAACGAGTATTGACTATGCTAGCATTTGATAATCCTGAAGATGTTCCTGTTCATGATAGACCAACATATAAAATGTCTAATGAACAATATGCTAAAGCGAAAGAGCTCCTTAAGTATGCTAGTTTTATTCAATTTACTCTACCTGGTGTTCCTTGTATTTATTATGGTGATGAAATTGGAATGTACGGTTTTAGAGATCCTTATAACCGTTTAGGATTTACACATGATAATAAGGATGAAGATCTGTTAAATCACTATATTGAACTATCAAACTTTAGAAATAAAAATAAAGATGATTTTATTACAAACTTCGAGTTTATTTATACAAACAACAAGTGTGTTGCATATAGACGAAATAATGTTCTTTGTGTAGTTAATCTTGATTCTAAAGCACATTTTATTGAGAATTTCTCTGGTGAAAAACTATTTGGAAATAATGAAGTTTATTCGACACCTTTCGGAACAGTTGTTCCGCCTAAGTGCTATGTCGCTATAAAAATTAAATAATTTAAAACACACAATTCTTAAAAAAAGGATTGTGTGTTTATTTATACGATCAAAATTTATATCTAATTATATAGTTATTAAGCATTAAATTCCTAAAATAAGAGAGAACTCAAAAATTGCGATTTTTGAGTCCCTCCCTTTGTTATTATCCCGAGTTTCTAAGTCCTGTAGCTACTCCGTTAATTGTTATGTGAATTGTGTTGATTTGTGATTCAGGTAATTTACCTTCTCTTGAACGTTTAATTAACTCTAATTGAATTAGGTTTAATGTATTAAAGTATTGTAACCTATTTTCTAAACTTCGAGTTAAATAAGTATTGTCTTCTAAGAATTCTTTATGTTCTGAAATTTCTAATACTACTTGTTTTGTTAAATTCCATTCTCTTAAAATTTCTTCATATACCTGCTTAGTTTCTTCTTCTTTACATAGATTTGCATATTCTTTAGCTATATCCATGTCAGATTTTGACATAACCATATCTACATTTGAAAGTAGAGATGTAAAGAATGGCCATTCTTTATACATTTTACGAAGTTTTTCAATATTACCTTTGTCTTTGTTTATAAAGTTTGAAAATGCTGTTCCTACTCCATACCAACCAGGAAGCATGATTCTACTTTGTGACCATGAAAATACCCATGGAATTGCTCTTAAGCCACCAATATCAGTAATTTTTTTACGTGATGCTGGACGTGAACCAATATTTAAGCTTGAAATTTCTTTAATTGGTGTTGCTTCAAAGAAATAATTGTAGAAGTTAGGATTTTCAAAGACTAGTTCTCGATACTTTTTATAACTATCTTCTACTATTTCATCCATAATAACTTGGATTTCAGGTATATCTCTAATATCTGTATTAACTTTATCAGCATTCATTCTTTGAATTACGGCAGAGAATAAGGCTTCTAAGTTATAGTATGCCGCGTCACTGTTTCCATATTTGGCTGCGATAATTTCACCTTGTTCTGTAAGACGAATTCTATCTTGGACACTTCCTAAAGGTTGAGAAATAATCGCATCATAACTTGGTCCACCACCTCGACCAACAGTACCACCACGACCATGGAAGAATGTAACTTTAATATTATGTTTTTCTCCTAGTGATGAAAGCTCTTGTTGCGCTTTGTACAGTGACCAACCAGATGACAGATACCCACCATCTTTATTACTGTCAGAGTATCCTAACATAATTTCTTGATAACTTCTATTATCACTTACCCATTTTTTCACGATATCAAGGCTTAAATATTTATCCATTACTTCATATGAATTTTCTAAGTCTTCGATTGTCTCAAATAATGGTACAAGTTGTAATCTTGCAAAGTCACTTCCCACTAATCCAACTTCTTTTAGCATAATTGCTAGTTCTAATAAGTCAGAAACACTTGTTGTGTGTGAAATAATGTTTTGTTTAATTACATTATCACCTAGTTTATCTTTTAATTTTCTAGCTGTTCTAAATATTGCTAATTCTTTTCTTAATTCTTCTGATTGTTTATTCTCATCGTTAATACTAAGTGGTCGTGGATCTTCTTTCAATTGTTTTAATAGAAGTTCACATTTTTCTTCTTCACTTAGTGAGCTATAGTCTTTTTCAATATTAGCACTACTTAATAATTCAGCTACTGATGCTTCATATACACTAGAATCTTGACGCATATCAATACTTGCTAAATAGAATCCAAAGATTTTTACAACATTAAGTAATTCTTCAAATTCTCCAGTTACTAAGATTTCACCTTTATTTTCTAACAATGATTTTTCAATTATTGTTAAATCAGCGATAAACTCATCTGCTGTAAGGTATTTTTCCTCAGCTTCTTTATCTTGTAATAAATACTCTCTAGTATTTTCAAGTTTATCTTTAATGTATGATAACGCCCTTCTATATAATTCTTTTTCTCTATACTCAGAAGTATCACGTGAACGATTTGCTAATTCTTCTAATTCTTTACTTCCTTTAGTAACATGAGACGACATTGAGAATGTTCTATATAAACTATTTAACTTTTCAATATAATATGTTGTAATAAGCTCACATTGCTTCATAGCTGATAGATTTAATGTTTCAGCAGTTACAAATGGATTTCCATCACGGTCTCCACCAATCCACATTCCCATTGTTATTGGAGTTTCATTTTTTTAATTCTATATTATTTTCTTCTAATAATAATTTATACTCAGTCATTAATTTTGCAATTGCTTTAATAATGATAGATTGTAATATTCTAATACGTTTGTGATTTCGTTAGCTACTTTTAATTTTTTCTCACGAATAATATCACTTTGTGTTAATATTTCGATATGTTTTTGGATTGCATTTTTCCATTTTCTTTCATTGATTAAACCATTCTTCACATCACGGTGTTTCCTTAATAAACTGTGTAGTTTTTCCGTTAAATCAAGAACTGTTTTACGTTGAACTTGTGTTGGGTGAGCTGTTAATACTGGTACTACATTAATATTTTCTATGATATTTTTATCTTTAATATTTTTAATAGATTCGGATAATTTCCCTACATATGATTCACCTATATTATTTTTATAGTTAACTTCATAAGCTAAATCGACATCTTCAGCTATGTTAATTAATAATGGTAAAATTGAAAAGAAATTTGCAACAATTTCCATTTCTTCTTGAGTTAAATCTTTAATTATAAGATTTAATTTTTCGTAATTTTTTTTATCTGCTAATGCTTTCAATTCTACAATTTTTTCAAATGTATCTTCAGAAATCATTTTTTGTGTTGCTTTTAATAGCATTTCTGTAAGAATTTGAATCTCTTCTTGTATAATATTTTCATTTACATTGCTTTCTAATCTTGTGTTTTGCATTTAGTTACTCCTTGATAAGTTTTTTACTAATAAAGTATATTTATCAGTTTTAACTACATATTCCATTATAAAACTTTTTTTCTAATAAAACAATGAATTTTAGATATTTTTTTTATATTCTTAATTATTTTACTAACTTTTTTTAGAAATCTCTTTTTATTGTTCTTATTTCACTATGTTTAATTATTTATTTTAAACCACTTACAAACCTTTATTATATTATAATTTTTACATCAGGGGGATGACTCGACAAAATCGATTTCTTCGAAATCACAATTTTTGAGTCACTCCCTATTCAATACTTTATTTTCATAATAAAAAAAAGGTAACTTTATAAATAGTAAAGTACTACTTATAAAGTTATCCTTATTTTTTATATAATTGTTTCTATTCGTCTTCGTAGCTTTCTTCTTTAGCTGCTAAAGTTACAGTCGCAACTTTTTGATCATCAACTAAGTTAATAACTTTAACTCCAGTCGCTGTTCTTCCTAATGTGCTGATTGTAGAAACATCTATTCTAATAATAATTCCTTGATCAGTCATTATCATTAAGTCTTCATTTCCTGCGATAGATTTAACCGCAACAATCTTACCTGTTTTCTTCGTAACTTTTGCTACTTTAACACCTTTTCCTCCACGGTTAATTACATTGAATTCCGTAGATTTAGAAATTTTTCCAATACCATTTTCTGTTACTGTTAAAATTTTCTTAGATTCATCGACTACTTCCATACCTACAACGTAGTCATCTGGAGAAAGTGTAATACCTTTAACACCACGACTTACACGCCCCATTGTACGAACTTTTTCAGCATTAATTCTGATTGCTTGTCCATTTGCTGTAACGATCATAATATCTTGATCATCTGTAATTCTTTGTACATCGATTAATGCATCATCTTCATCAAGTTTAAGAGCGATCTTACCTTTCTTAAGAATACTTGCGTAATCCCCTAATTTAGATTTCTTAATGATACCATATTTAGTTGAGAAGATTAAGTTTGTTCCTTCTTCTTGTAAATCAGAAATCGCAATTATAGAGTTTACTTTTTCTTCTTTTTCAATTTCTAATAGGTTAATAATTGGTATTCCTTTAGATTGTCTACTCATTTGGTTAATTTCATAACCTTTAAGAGTATAAACCTTACCTTTATCTGTAAAGAATAGGATATGATCGTGAGTTGAACAACTTAGCATATAAGCTACGTTATCCTCATCATTTGTAGTCATACCATTTACTCCACGTCCACCACGTCCTTGTGATTTATATGTACTTGCAGCAAGACGTTTAATGTATTGGTTATGAGATAGAGTAATTATGATTTGTTCTTTTTCAATTAAATCTTCGTTCTCGATTTGATCTACTTGTCCTTCGATAATTACACTACGACGTTTGTCTCCGAATTTTTCCTTAACTTCTAATAGCTCATCTTTAACGATTTGAATTACACGTTCTGGTTTAGCTAGAATATCTTCTAAGTCAGCGATAAGTTCCATAAGTTTACTATACTCTTCTTCAATCTTATCACGTTCTAAACCTGTAAGTCTTTGTAGACGCATATCTAGAATAGCTTGTGCTTGAATTTCAGTTAATCCAAATTGATCAATTAATCCAGCTTTCGCTTCTTCAGCAGTTTGAGATCCACGAATTAAACTAATAATTCTATCGATATTATCTAGAGCTATTCGTAAACCTTCTAATATGTGAGCACGAGCTTGTGCTTTTTTAAGATCAAATTTAGTTCTTCTAACTACTACTTCTTTTTTGGTGCTCTAAATAGTAGTAAAGTACTTCTTTAAGATTTAATAACTTAGGTACTCCATTTACAAGAGCAATCATGTTAACACCGAATGAACTTTGTAATGGTGTTAATTTGTATAAATTGTTTAAAATTACATTACTATTAACGTCACGACGTAATTCAATTACAATTCTGATACCTTTTAAGTTACTTTCATCACGAAGATCTGTAACACCTTCAATTTTCTTATCACGAGCTAGTTCAGCAATTTTTTCAACTAATTTCGCTTTATTTACTTGATAAGGAATTTCTGTAATAACAATTCTTTCCTTACCATTTTTCATTTGCTCAATTTCAGTTTTACCACGCATAATTACAGAACCACGTCCTGTTGTATATGCCTTAACTATCCCACTACGCCCTAATAAGAATGATCCTGTTGGGAAGTCAGGTCCTTTAATTTTAGACATTAATTCAGCAATTGTTATTTCAGAGTTATCAGCTAATGCGATTACCCCATCGATAACCTCACCTAAGTTATGAGGTGGAATATTAGTCGCCATACCTACGGCAATACCGCTACTTCCGTTAACTAATAAGTTTGGAATTCTTGCTGGTAATACTTTTGGTTCTTGTTTTGTTCCATCGTAGTTATCTTGCATATCAACAGTATCTTTGTTAATATCACGTAGTAACTCAGAAGCTATTTTACTCATTCTAGCTTCAGTATAACGCATCGCAGCAGCACCGTCTCCATCAATAGAACCGAAGTTCCCTTGACCATCTACTAAAGGATATCTACTATTGAAATCTTGTGCTAAACGTACAATTGTTCCATATGTTGCAGAGTCACCATGAGGGTGATACTTCGCCATTACTTCCCCTACTACGAAGGCACTTTTTTGTAAGGTTTATCATATGTTAACCCTAAATCATTAAAAGCATAAAGTATTCTTCTATGAACTGGTTTTAACCCGTCACGAACATCTGGTAATGCACGTGATACAATAACACTCATTGAATAATCTAAGAATGAATTTTCAATTTCAGTTGTTATGTTTCTTAAGGTAATATTATTTTTATTATCTTCCATGTTCTATCCTTTCTTTCTAAATGTCTAAGTTTATAACATTTAGCGCATTATCTTCGATAAATTTACGTCTTGGTTCTACTTTTTCACCCATTAGTGTATCAAAAGCAGCATCTGCTCTTTGAGCATCATCAACACTTACTTGGTACATTAAACGGTGTTCTGGATCCATTGTAGTATCCCATAGTTCTTCTGCATTCATCTCTCCAAGACCTTTGTATCGTTGAACAGTGTACTTTTTATCTCCAGCATGTTCTTCAATATTTTGTTTCAGTTCTTCTTCTGTGTGGCAGTAGAATTCTTTCTTACCTACTTTTAATCCATATAGAGGTGGTCTAGCGATATATACATATCCTGCGTCGATTAATTCTCTCATATATCTGAAGAAGAATGTTAATAATAATGTTCTAATGTGACTTCCATCGACATCGGCATCGGTCATAATAACGATTTTGTGATAACGAAGTTTATCGATGTTTAATGTTTCACCAATACCCATACCAATAGCTGTAATTAATGAACGAACTTCATCGTTAGCTAATACCTTATCAATTCTAACTTTCTCTACGTTCAGAATTTTACCTTTAAGCGGTAAAATAGCTTGGAATTTACTATTACGTCCAAGTTTTGCACTTCCTCCCGCAGAGTCCCCTTCGACTAGGAATAATTCACATTCAGCTGCATCTTTACTTGAACAGTCAGCAAGTTTCCCTGGTAGATTAGTAAACTCTAAAGCATTTTTACGACGTGTAGATTCACGAGCTTTCTTCGCTGCGATTCTCGCACGTGATGCTTGAAGTCCTTTTTCAACGATTATTTTTGCTGTTTTTGGATTTTCTAATAAGAATCTATCTAATTCTTCAGAGAATAATTTATTTGTGATTGTACTCATTTCTGAGTTACCAAGTTTAGTTTTAGTTTGACCTTCGAACTGTGGATTTGGGTGTTTAATAGAGATAATCGCAACAAGCCCTTCACGAACATCATCACCTGTTAAAGATTCTTTATCCTTTATAAGTTTATTTTTCTTACCATAAGAGTTAATAATTCTTGTAAGTGCAGTTTTAAATCCACTTTCGTGAGTACCACCCTCATGTGTATTAATGTTATTCGCATAACTTAAGACATTGTTTGAATATCCCGTGTTATATTGCATTGAGATTTCTACTTCTTTACCATCCATCTCACCGTGAACATAGATAGCTTCATGTAAAGCATCTTTATTCTCGTTTAACATCTCTACATATTCTAATAGTCCACCTTCATAACAGAAAGTTTCTTCTTTTTCTTGTCCTGCTCTTTCATCTTTAAGGATAATTGTTATTCCTTTGTTTAAGAAAGCAAGTTCTCTAATACGTGTTCTTAAAATATCGTATTCATATACTGTCGTTTCTTGGAAGATTTCTGGATCTGCTTTAAAACGAATTGTTGTCCCAGTTCTATCAGTATCTCCTACTACAGTAATACCTTGAACTACATCTCCTCGTTCAAATTTCATACTGTGAATTTTTCCATCACGATGAACAGAGGCTTCTAAGTTAGTTGATAAAGCATTAACTACACTGGCACCAACCCCGTGAAGACCACCAGATACTTTATATCCGCCGCCTCCGAATTTACCACCGGCATGTAGTACTGTAAGGATAACTTCAAGTGCAGGTTTACCTGTTTGTTCTTGAATGTCTACAGGAATCCCACGACCATTATCCTCTACTCTTATCCAATTTCCTTCTTCAATTGCTACTGTTATTGTATTACAATATCCAGCTAAGGCTTCATCTATTGAGTTATCTACTATTTCCCAAACAAGATGGTGTAGCCCTTTACTAGATGTAGAACCGATATACATACCTGGTCTTACCCTAACAGCTTCTAATCCTTCAAGGACCTGAATCTGATCGGCATTATATTCTTGTGTTTTTTTATTTTCTACCATGATTTTTCCTTTCATTTTAGTAAATTCATAAATAAATTTTCTAGACTATTTCACTAATGTTTCCATTTTCTATATTAAAAACTTTAGCTTTTTTTAATAAATCTTCTTTAATATCTGATATTGAAGGTGTCGTAATGAATGTTTGCACATTTTCATTAATTGCATCTAATAATTTTAGTTGTCTATTTTTATCCAGCTCGCTTAGCACATCATCCAATAGTAATACAGGATATGTTCCTGTTTTTTCTTTTAGATAGTTTATTTCAGCAAGTTTAAGTGATAATACTATACTTCTCTGTTGACCTTGGGATGCATACATTTTAGCATCAAGATCATTTATATAAAATTCTAAATCATCATGCTGTGGTCCAATTTTTGTACTACCTCGCATAATATCATCAAAAGATTTCTTCATCATGACTTTAGTCAAGTTCTCTTCAGTAAACGACTCATCGTCTATTTCTGAAATATTCAATGCATCTAATACTGAACTTTTGTATTTAATTTTTAAAGTTTCTTGCCCATTCGATATATTTAACATATTTTTATATGTTAACTTAGAAATATCTTGAACAAATGACACTCTCTCTTTTGTAATGTATAGTGCTACTTTCGCGAGTTGAGATGTGAGAGTTTCTAGATACGCTAGAGACAATTCATCTTTCGGATTCTTTCTCATATCTTTTAAATATGAATTACGTTGTTTTAAAAGATGTTGATACATTAAGTAGTATTTGTGATAAATACGTGAAAATTGATAAAATTCACGATTCATGAATTCTCTACGTAATGATGGAGAACCTTTAACAATCTGCAAATCTTCTGGAGAGAAAAGAACAACATTTAGTTCACCAACAAAATCAGTTAACTTCGTTTTTTTTATTCCAGCAATCTTTGCACTTTTACCTTTATTATTAATTCCTAACATTATGTCCAGATCTTTATCATTCTTATTCACGATACAAGACATAGCTGTTGCTGTTTCTCCAAACATAATACACTCGCTATCACTTTTTGTTCTGTAGCTTTTTCCAAGTGCCAAACAAAAAATAGACTCTATAATATTAGTTTTTCCATTCGCGTTGTTTCCTACTAAAACATTAAGCGAGGGATGTGCATCTATATTCGTAGATAAATAATTTCGAAAGTACAGTAATTTTAAACTTTTAATTTTCATTAATTATTATAAATTCGTTTCCTTCTAATTTTATTACATCATTTGAATATAATTTTTTCCCTCGTCTGTTTTCTAGCTCTCCATTAAGCTCGACTTCTACTTCTTGTAAAAAGTATTTAGCTTCTCCTCCTGAACCTATAAAACCTTCTAATTTTAAGAATTGAGCTAATGTAATATACTCACTATTAATAAAAACTTCTTTCATTTCACACCTCCTATGATATTTAAAAATGAAACTCTGTGTATATAAATATATTTTATACATTATAATTATATCAAATTTCTTGTTTTTTTTTCAACAATCACCATTTTTTTTATAAATTTTTAATTTAAAATATCTATATATACCAGGTATTTTTAAAGATTAGTATCAATTTAAGTTCACATAAATAATATAGTGTATATTTATTAATTTATTTCAAAACTAATGGAAATATATTATGAAAAAAAATAGTATTTTAATAAAAATTCGAAAATTAAATTTATAAACAATGTAATCGTTTTTCTTTCAACTTTAGTTAGTTTATTATATAATTATAGTGAAAAGGATTTTTTATTTCAGAAATTAAGGAGGATATTGATATGTACAATTTAGATAAATTAGAAAAAATCTTAAATGAAAAAGTAATCTCACTAGAAGAAACAAGTTATGGAATTACTAATAAAAATTATATTATTACAACAGATAATAATAAATATTTCTATAGAACTTCTAAAGATTCTACAAGTATTGTAAATAAAAATAACGAAAAAGAAGCTATTAGTCTTCTTGCCGATGAAGATTACTTTCTTAAACCAATATTCTTCAATAATGATAACCTAATTACAGAATTTCAACCTAATCCAAAAACATTTATTTCACAAAGAAAATTATCAAGTATTATAAGAATAGGAAAACTTCTTAATAACTTTCATTCGAAAAAATTTCAAGCTGAGCATATGTTTGATCCTGTTAAGCAATTTTATAATTATTATAACCAAATTGATGAAAAACAGAATATTCTCGAACAATATTTGTACATCATAGATAATTTTAAAGAGTTCTATGAGCCTGACAGACTATGTCACAATGACTTAGTTGAAGGTAATTTCTTATTTACAAAAGATAAATTATACTTAATAGATTTTGAGTACGCAGGATACAATGATTATTACTTCGATATTGCGAGTTTTATATCTGAAAATGATTTAAACTATGAGGAAACAATTACTTTCTTAAAAGCGTATTTTAGCGAAAAAGATTGCCGTTATGATAAATTAGATGTATTCTTACAGTTTTGTGATTTATTATGGTACACATGGGCTATTTTATTATACGAAAAAAGAAATGAAGAAGTGTACAATGAAATTGCTCAAGCAAAACTCCATAGATTAAATAACCCTAGAAAAATAGTCTATTAATGAATAAAACACCTTAAAGAGCCGAAAAATGACTCTCTAAGGTGTTTAATTATAAAAAAAGAATACTTACAAAATTATGCAAGTATTCTTTAAATTTTCTTTAATTATTTAGCTAAAGCTGCTTTAGCTTGTTCACAAATGCTTGTGAATGCTGCTGCGTCGTGGATAGCGATTTCTGATAACATTTTTCTGTTAATATCGATTCCAGCAACTTTAAGTCCGTTCATTAGACGGCTGTAAGATAATCCATTTAATCTTGCAGCTGCATTAATACGAACGATCCATAATCTTCTGAAGTTACGTTTTGTTTGACGACGGTCTCTGAAAGCATACATTCCTGATTTCATTACTTGTTGCTTAGCAACTTTGAATAATGTATGTTTTGAACCAAAATATCCTTAGCTAGTTTTAAAACTTTTTTTACGGCGACGACGAGTCACAGTTCCACCTTTAACACGTGGCATATCTAATTCCTCCTTATGTATAACTTAAATAAGTATTTACGCTATAATTAATCTTCTTTAATATTATTTAACTAATAAAGTTCTAATACGTTTGTAATCACCACGAGATACTAATGAAGCTTTACGTAAGTGACGTTTTTGTTTAGTAGTTTTTCTTGAAAACCAGTGAGAAGTATAAGCACGGCTACGTTTTAATTTACCGCTAGCTGTTTTTTTCACACGTTTTGCTAAACCACGGTGAGATTTCATTTTTGGCATTATCAAATTCCTCCTATATTAAACCTTTATTTCTCTTTTTTTGGTGCTAGAACTAAGAACATACTGCGACCTTCCATTTTAGGTTTTTGTTCGACAGTAGCTATATCGCTAGCTTCGTTAGAAAAGTTTTCTAAAACTTTCTGTCCAATTTCTTTGTGGGTGATTGCTCTCCCTTTAAAACGAATAGAAACTTTAACTTTGTCTTCTTTTGCTAAGAATTTACGTGCATTTTTCAACTTAGTTTCGAAATCGTGTTTTTCAATTGTTGGAGATAATCTTATCTCTTTTGTTGTTACGATTTTTTGTTTCTTACGTGCTTCTTTTTCTTTCTTTTGTTGTTCAAATTTGAACTTACCGTAGTTCATAATTTTAGCAACTGGTGTTTTAGCATTTGGAGCTACTAGAACAACATCTAAGTTCATACGCTCTGCAATTTGCATTGCTTCTGCCTTAGTTTTAACTCCTAATTGTTCTCCATTTTGACTAATTAAAAGAAACTCTTTCGCTTTAATACCTTCATTTACTTGTGCAGTATCTTTACTAATGATCAGCACCTCCTATTTATAAATTTCATTAAATACTAAAAGCATTAAAAAAAAACTGAGTGCAAAACACCCAGCATAAAATTCTACATTTCATCTACATAAACCTGAACAATCAATATTGGCAGGTGAGAAACGGGTGCTTCTACTTTTGTATTCAACATTATCTATTTTACATACTTTTTATAGATTTGTCAATAGGAATATAAGATTTTTTTTATATTCCTATTAACTTTTCTATGTTCTAAATTAAATAGATCCTAATTCTTCGTGTAATTCTTCTTCAATTGGTCTACTTAATTCGTTATCCATTTCTAATTCAAGTTCATTTTCAACTTTGATATCTACGTCATTGTATCTTGGCATTCCTGTTCCTGCTGGAATTAGCTTACCAATAATAACGTTCTCTTTAAGTCCCATAAGTCTATCAACTTTTCCTTTAACTGCTGCGTCTGTAAGAACACGAGTAGTTTCTTGGAATGAAGCTGCAGATAAGAAACTTTCAGTCTCTAATGAAGCTTTAGTGATACCTAGAATTACAGGCTTAGCTGTGGCCATGTTTCCACGTACCGCAAGGATTTTTTTGTTTTCATCTGTAAATTTGTGAATATCAACTAATGAACCTGGAAGTAAGTCAGTGTCTCCAGCATTGATTACACGTACTTTTCTTAACATTTGACGTACCATAACCTCAACGTGTTTATCACTGATTTCTACCCCTTGCATACGGTAAACTTTTTGTACCTCAGTTAATAAGTAACTTTGTACTGCTTCTAAACCAGCAATTGATAGTAATTCTTTCGGTTCAATAGAACCTTCAGTTAAAGCTTGGCCACGTTTAACTTTGTCGTCTTCTTTAACTAACATACGGCTTGCTCCGTAGTCTTGATATTCTCTTTCTTCACCGATTTCACTTAATACGTAGATTCTACGTACGTGATTATTATCGATTTCAACTTTTGTAACTGTTCCATCTACTTCTGAGATTAATGCCTTACCTTTTGGATTACGCGCTTCAAATAACTCTTGAATACGAGGTAAACCTTGAGTGATATCGGCACCGGCAACCCCACCTGTGTGGAACGTACGCATTGTAAGCTGTGTACCAGGTTCTCCGATAGATTGAGCGGCAATTGTACCAACTGCTTCCCCAACTTCTACTTTTTCACCTGTAGCTAAGTTTTTACCATAACATTTCTCACAAACTCCATGACGAGAGTTACATGTAAATGCTGATCTGATAACAACACTTTCGATTCCAGCTGCTTCAATTTCTTTAGCTGTATCTAGAGTGATTAATTGACCATCTTCAACGATAACTTTTCCTGTCTCTGGGTGAACAACAGTTTCTTTACTATATCTACCTTCAAGACGTTCTTGCAAGCTTTCGATTTCATCTGTTCCATTTTTAAGTGCAGCAACTCTTAATCCACGAGATGTACCACAGTCGTTTTCACGAACAATAACATCTTGTGCAACGTCTACAAGACGACGAGTTAAGTAACCTGAGTCGGCTGTCTTAAGCGCTGTATCGGCAAGACCTTTACGCGCACCGTGAGAAGAGATGAAGAACTCTAATACTGTTAATCCTTCTTTAAATGATGAACGTACAGGCATTTCCATGATACGTCCTGATGGAGATGCCATCAGACCACGCATTCCGGCTAACTGAGTAAAGTTAGACGCGTTACCACGGGCTCCAGAGTCACTCATCATATAGATTGGGTTAGTAGCTGGAAGAGAGTCCATAAGTTGATCTTGGATGATATCTTTTGCTTTTGCCCATTGAGCAATAACGTTTTGATATCTTTCTTCTTCAGTTAATAGACCACGTCTGTATAATGTTGTGATTTTATCAACATTAGCTTGTGAGTCTGCTAAAATTTCGTATTTATTAGGTAAGACGAATACGTCACTTACCCCTACTGTAATACCAGCTCTTGAAGAGTATTTGAATCCTAAATCTTTCATTCTGTCTAACATCATAGATGTTTCAGTAATGTGGAATCTGTTAAAGATTTCAGAAATGATTTTTGATAAGAAACCTTTTTTGAATGGTGTTACAGCTTCTTGTTCAGCAATATATGCTTTTAATCCACCTTCTGCAAGATCAGATGGTGAAACGAAATATTTGTCAGGAGTCGCTGATTCTAAATTATCTTTTGTAGGTTCATTTAGATAAGGGAATCCTTCTGGTAATATATCGTTAAAGATTACTTTACCAATTGTAGTAACAAGTAATTTTTTTGTTTTGTTCTTCTGTGAACGTTGGGTTTTCAAATGATTTTGCCGCGATACCAACACGTGTGTGAAGGTGAATATATCCATTTTGGTATGCTATTCTTGCTTCATCGGCATCTTTGAAGATCATACCTTCCCCTACTGCTCCAGGTCTTTCAAGTGTTAGGTAGTAGTTACCTAATACCATATCCTGAGATGGAGTAACTACTGGTTTACCATCTTTAGGGTTAAGGATGTTTTGAGCAGCTAACATTAGCATACGTGCTTCTGCTTGTGCCTCTTTTGATAAAGGTACGTGAACGGCCATTTGGTCACCATCGAAGTCGGCGTTAAACGCTGTTGTAACAAGAGGGTGAAGACGAATTGCACGTCCTTCTACTAAGATTGGTTCGAATGCTTGGATACCTAGTCTGTGAAGAGTCGGGGCACGGTTAAGTAATACTGGGTGCTCACGAATAATATCTTCTAAGATATCCCATACATGATCTTCCATTCTTTCGATTTGGTTTTTAGCATTTTTAATGTTATTAGCTAACTCACGTTTAACTAATTCACGCATTACAAATGGTTTGAATAATTCAAGTGCCATTTCTTTAGGTAATCCACATTGGTACATTTTTAGGTTTGGACCAACTACGATTACTGAACGTCCAGAGTAGTCAACACGTTTACCTAATAAGTTTTGACGGAAACGACCGTGTTTACCTTTTAACATATTAGATAATGATTTTAATGTTCTGTTACCAGGACCTGTTACAGGACGACCACGACGTCCGTTATCGATTAATGCATCTACTGCTTCTTGTAACATACGTTTTTCGTTTTGTACAATTAGCCCTGGAGCTTTAAGTTCGATAAGTTTTTTCAGACGATTGTTACGGTTAATTACACGTCTGTATAAATCGTTTAAGTCACTTGTTGCGAAACGTCCACCATCTAATTGAACCATAGGTCTTAATTCAGGTGGAATAACTGGTAATACAGTCATAATCATCCATTCTGGTTTATTTCCAGAGTGTTTAAACGCTTCGAATACTTCAACACGTTTGATGATTTTTACAACTTTTTGACCAGATTTATAGTTACTTTCACTTAATTCTTTAAGTTCATTTTTAAGGTCTTTAAGTTCTTTTTCGATATCTAACTCAGCTAATAGATCGCGAATTGCTTCAGCTCCCATTTTAGCTACGAAAGAGTTTGCTCCAAATGTACTACGTGCTTCACGTACTTCACGCTCAGAAACAATTTGTTTCTTCATGAAGTCAGTTTCACCTGGATCAATAACAATGTAAGAAGCAAAGTAAATTACTTCTTCCAATTGTCTTGGGCTAAGGTCAAGTAGAAGACCCATTCTACTTGGAATACCTTTGAAATACCATATGTGGCTGACTGGGGCAGCTAATTCTAAGTGCCCCATTCTTTCACGACGAACTTTAGCTAAAGTTACGTCAACTCCACATTTATCACATTTAATGTTTTTATATCTAACTCTTTTGTACTTTCCACAAGCACATTCCCAGTCTTTTGTTGGACCAAAAATTCTTTCACAGAATAGCCCATCGTTTTCTGGTTTTAAAGTTCTATAGTTAATTGTTTCAGGTTTTTTAACCTCTCCGTAAGACCAACTTCTGATTTTTTCTGGAGAAGCTAAACTAATTTTCATATATGCAAAATTATTTACGTCTATCAAGGAGCATACCTCCTTTATTTTTTTGTATAAATGCCTTGAATAGTTCTTTGTGATTAATTGTAAAATTTATATTATTCTTCATCAGTATCATCTTCAACGTCTTCATACTCATCTGTATCTGACATTAAAAGATTAGCTAATGCTTGATATCCTGAAGTTTCTTCACTTGATTCTTCTTCAACTTCTTCTGAATCAGATAGAATTAAGTTAGCTAAACTTTGATATCCATTTTCAGTATTTTCTTTTGAAGCTTTTTCTGTTTCTTTAGATTCTTCTTCATTGTGGTTGTGGTGGTGTGATTCGTGGAAATCAATTGTATCTCCTAGATCAATATCACCCATGTCTACTTCGTTATCTTCATTATCCATTACTCTGAAGTCCATACCTAGTGCTTGAAGTTCTTTCATAAGTACTCGGAATGATTCAGGAACTCCTGGACGTGGAATGTTTTCACCTTTAACGATAGCTTCGTATGTTTTAACACGACCATTAGTATCATCTGATTTGTACGTTAAGATTTCTTGAAGAGTATATGCAGCACCATAAGCTTCAAGTGCCCATACCTCCATCTCACCAAATCTTTGTCCACCAAATTGAGCTTTACCTCCAAGTGGTTGTTGTGTTACTAATGAGTATGGTCCAATTGAACGAGCGTGAAGTTTATCATCAACCATGTGTGCAAGTTTAATCATGTACATTACCCCTACAGATACACGGCTGTCGAATGGTTCACCTGTACGTCCATCATAAAGAACTGTCTTAGCATCTTTAGCCATTCCAGCTTCAGCAACTGTAGACCAAACATCTTCATCAGTAGCACCATCGAATACTGGTGTCGCTACGTGGATTCCTAATTGTTTAGCAGCCATACCTAAGTGTAGCTCTAATACTTGTCCAATGTTCATACGAGATGGAACCCCTAGTGGGTTTAACATTACGTCAACTGGTGTACCGTCTGGTAGGTAAGGCATATCTTCTTCTGGTAAGATATTTGAGATAACCCCTTTGTTACCATGACGACCGGCCATTTTATCCCCTACACGGATTTTACGTTTTTGGACGATAAATACACGTACAAGTTCATTTACACCGTTAGGTAATTCTGCACCATCTTCACGTTTAAAGATTTTAACATCAGCAACTACTCCATCAGCACCGTGAGGTACACGTAATGAAGTATCACGTACTTCTTTAGATTTAGCTCCAAAGATAGCATATAATAATTTTTCTTCTGGAGTTTGTTCAGTTAATCCTTTCGGTGTAACTTTACCTACTAAGATATCTCCATCTTTAACTTCAGCCCCAATACGGATAATTCCACGTGCATCTAGGTTTCTAAGTGCATTTTCACCTACGTTTGGAATTTCACGAGTAATTTCTTCTGGCCCAAGTTTAGTATCACGAGCATCAGTTTCGTATTCTTCTACGTGGATAGAAGTATAAACATCATCTTTTACAAGACGTTCGCTCATGATAACAGCATCCTCATAGTTATATCCATCCCAGTTTACGAATGCTACTACAAGGTTTTTACCTAAAGCTAATTCTCCTTTATCCATAGATGGTCCATCTGCAAGGATATCTTTAGGTTCTACTCTATCACCAACTTTAACGATTGGTTTTTGGTTGTAAGCTGTAGAGTGGTTAGAACGTACGAATTTGTGAATTACGTATGTATCTAAATCACCTTTAATTTCTTTACCTTCTAGAGTTTCAATACGACGTACTTTAATTTTCGCACCATCAACATATTCAACGATACCAGGGTATTTAGCGATAACAGCCGCTCCTGAGTCACGTGCTGCAAGGTGCTCCATACCTGTACCAACGAATGGTGCTTCTGTAATCATTAGAGGTACTGCTTGACGTTGCATGTTCGCTCCCATTAGGGCACGGTTAGAGTCGTCATTCTCTAAGAACGGAATACATGCTGTGGCAGCAGAAACTACCTGTTTAGGTGATACGTCCATGAAGTTCATCATTTCACGAGGTTTAACTGTGTTATCCCCTCTGAAACGACATACTACTTCTTCATCTACGAAGTAACCTTTTTCATCAACATTAGCAGTTGATTGTGCTACAACGTATTTATCTTCTTGATCAGCTGTTAAATATTGTACGTTTTCAGTTACGTATGGACGACCTTCTCCATCAAATTCAACTTTTCTATATGGAGTCATAATGAATCCAAATTCATTTATACGAGCAAATGATGAAAGTGAGTTTATAAGACCGATGTTTGGTCCCTCTGGTGTTTCAATCGGACACATACGACCATAGTGTGAGTAGTGAACGTCACGAACTTCCATCCCTGCACGTTCCCTTGTTAAACCACCAGGTCCAAGTGCAGATAAACGACGTTTGTGAGTAAGCTCACTTAGTGGGTTTACTTGGTCCATGAATTGTGAAAGTTGAGAACTTCCAAAGAACTCTTTAATAATTGCTGTAACTGGTCTTACGTTAATTAGTTGTTGTGGAGTAATTTCATTTGTATCTTGAATACTCATACGTTCACGCACAACACGTTCCATACGAGAAATACCAACACGAATTTGGTTTTGTAATAGTTCACCGATACAACGTAGACGACGGTTACCAAGGTGGTCGATATCATCTACACGTCCGATTAATTCAAATTCAAATCCATCGTTATTTCTACGAGTTCTAATTAATAATAGGTAGTAGTTAATACTTGCTACGATATCAGCAATTGTTAGTGTTAGAACATCTTTATTAGGTGCTCCATTACCAATTACATGTAATACTTGATCATCAGTTAATTCATCGATATCGAAGTCATTACCTACTTTTACTTGGTTTACAATCTTGAATAATTGTAATTTAAGACTATCGCTACCATCAAGACTTTCATTCATATCGAATTCTACTACGTTAGCTGTAGTTCCTAATTCTTCATAAATTCCATCAATGATTTCACGTGTTAACTTAGTACCTTTTTCTACTAAGATTTCTCCTGTTTCTGTATCAACGATTGGTTCAACTAGAATTTGGTTTTCTAGACGTTCACCAACGTGAAGTTTGTTATTTAATTTATAACGTCCTACTTTAGCAAGGTCATATCTTCTTGGATCGAAGAATCTACCGTGTAAAGTTGCTTTTGCAGTTTCTACGTTAGCTGGCTCTCCAGGACGTAATTTATCATAAATTACTTTTAACGCAGTTCCTGTGTCTAGGTTTTCATCTTTTTCTAATGTGTTTAATAGTTCTGTATCTTCTCCGAATAGTTTAATAATTGATTCGTCAGATTCAAAACCTAACGCTCTAATAAGCGTTGTTAAAGGAATTTTTCTAGTTCTGTCGATACGAGCATAAACTAATCCTTTAATATCTTTTTCAAATTCCAACCAAGCTCCTCTGTTAGGAATAACAGTTGTTTTATAGGCATTTGGAATATTTTTAACTTTAAGTTTGTCATCTTCTGTAAAATATACAGAAGGCGAACGTACTAATTGAGATACAATTACACGTTCTGCACCATTGATGATAAACGTTCCAGTTTCAGTCATCAACGGTAATTCACCCATAAATACTTCTTGTTCTTTAATTTCGTCACGTTCTTTATTAATTAAACGTACGCGCACTCTTAAAGGTGCTGAATATGTAGCGTCACGTTCTTTAGACTCATCAACATCATATTTAGGAGTTCCTAATTTATAGTCGATAAATTCTAAACTTAATTTATCATTATTACCTTCTATTGGTGATACATCTTTAAAAACATCTTTTAGACCAGTTTCTAAAAATTTATCATAAGATAAGGTTTGAATTTCAATTAAGTCCGGTAAATCAATTACCTCTGATATTCTAGCATAGCTACGTCTTTCTCTGTGCTTACCAAATTTAACTTTTTGCAACTGTGTCACCTCTCAGCTTTTCTCTTAAAACTAAAAAGAAAATATATACATTTTCTCTTACTTACTTATATAATTTTGGCAATTCTATCTAAAAGAAAATAGAATTACTTGCAATATATCATTTTATCATAGTCATAGCAAGTTGTCAATTATTTTACGGCTTTTAGGATATAGTAACCCTTATTTTTCGAAACTACTTCTACTATTGAAAAAGTATCTTCTAATAATTTTTTACAACTAGCCATTCCTTGTTTTTTTTGTATAACTACCCAAAGCTCACCTTGAGCGTTTAGATGTTCATAACTATCTGTCATTATTTTATGTACAATTTTTTTCCCAGCTCTTATTGGTGGGTTTGTTAAAACTATATCAAAGTTTCCTTCAACATTGTCAAAGGAACTACTTTCTAGCACTTCTACTTCATTTTCTATATTATTAAGTTCAATATTTTTTTTAGATAATTCTAATACTCTATTGTTTACATCTACCATAGTAAACTTATATGTCGGATATTTTTTTGCTAGGAATATAGATATAACCCCATAACCGCAACCAATATCCGCAACTTTAGCATTTTCTTTATCTGTAGTGAAACTTTCTAACATTGTTTTAGTTCCAAAATCTACACTCTCTTTAGAAAATACTCCATTATCTGTATAAAATTTCAAATTCTCATTTGCTATTGTTGAGTTGATAATTTTTTCTCGACTTTCTGTCGTCGGATTATTTGTATAATAATGTTCCATAATAAAGACACCTCTTAAAATGAAAGAAAATAGTATATCCCATAGCTAGACACTTGAGATATACTATTTTTGTTATTATCATCGTATCAAATATTCTCAAATAGAATATTATTGTTTATTTACATCTATCTTTTTATCTACTTAGAATAGAAATTATTTAACTTCTACAGTTGCTCCAACTTCTTCTAATTTAGCTTTGATTTCTTCAGCTTCTTCTTTAGAAACTCCTTCTTTAAGTGTTGCTGGCGCACCATCAACTTTTTCTTTAGCTTCTTTTAGTCCGTCTCCAGTGATTTCACGAACAACTTTGATTACTTTAATTTTTGAGTCTCCAGCGTTAGCTAAAACTACGTCAAATTCAGTTTTTTCTTCAGCAGCTCCAGCAGCAGCTCCACCAACTACAGCTACAGGTGCAGCAGCAGTTACTCCGAATTCTTCTTCAATTGCTTTTACTAAGTCGTTTAATTCTAAAACTGACATTTCTTTGATAGCGTCTAAAATTTGTTCTTTAGTCATTATAAATTTCCTCCGATTTTTAAATTATATGTTTTTAATATTTTTTTTATTTATTAAGCTTCTTGTTCAGCTTTTTGGTCTGCAACAGCTTTAACAGCTAAAGCAGTATTGCGCATTGGCGCTGTTAATACAGATAGTAACATTGAAAGTAATCCTTCGCGACTTGGTAATGTAGCGATAGCTTTAATTTCAGCTTGATCTGCAACTTTTCCTTCTATAACACCAGCTTTTAGTTCTAAGTTTTCGTGTTCTTTAGCGAAATCGTTTAAAACTCTAGCAGGAGCTACAGCATCGTCTGTTGAGAAAGCAAAAGCATTTGGTCCAGTTAGAACTTCGTCTAATCCTTCAATTCCTGCTTGCTCCATCGCACGACGAACTAATGAGTTTTTATAAACTTTAAAAGTTAAACCTTCGTTACGCATGTTGTTACGTAATTCTGTTACTTCCGCAACGTTTAATCCACGGTAGTCAGCAATAACAACTGAAGAACTTGCTTTAATTTCTTCTGCGATTTGATTTACTAACTCTTGTTTTCTCTCAATAGCTTTTGACATTGAACTTCCTCCTAAGTAGATTTATCAATTTCAGTACCATTAAAAAAACCTTCTTGCATGCGAGAACATACAAAAAGGCACATAAGTTTCTTTTCGAATTTTGTCCTCGGTAGGTTAATTAAGGATTTCTCCCCCTACTGTCTACGGTACATTTTCAACTGACTTAATTATTCTAATATATATATTTTAATTTGTCAATAGTTTTTTAAAAATATTTTAAAAGTATTTTGTAGTGTTACAATTGATGTGAGACAAAATATAAAAAGAAAGAGTAAATCCTGTATAAATGAAATTACGACAAATCAAAAAAAGGAATTTTACTCTTATGAAAACTATTAT
>CAKMQF010000073.1 GCA_927911745.1 uncultured Gemella sp. | reverse complement strand
ATGAGTTCTTATAGTCATCTTTGTGTATTAATATTATTATTGAGCAGAAGCAGTACCTTCTAGCATAGATTTAATATATGCTTCAACATCACTGTTGCTTGATTTTACATTGTACTCTTCAAATAATTTTTTTAAGAGCTTTACTAAACGATTGTAGTATCTTTCTTAATAGCTTCTTCAGCAGCTTTTTCAGCTAATGCTGGTTTTTAATTCTTCGAATGATGAATCTTTTTCATCTAATACTTTAATGATGTGGTATCCAAATGAAGTTTTTACAACATCAGAAGTTTTGTCTTTACTTAATGAATAAGCTGCATCTTTAAATTCTTTAACAAATGAGTTATCTTCTTTAGAAGACCAACCTAAATCTCCACCGTTTGAAGCATTTGCAGTATCATTTGAGTTTTCTTTAGCTAGAGTTGCGAAATCTCCACCATCTTTAAGTTTTTTAAGAACGTCTTCTGCTTTTTTCTTAGCTTCTTCGTCACTTAATCCGTTTGGATTTGATTCACTTTTAACACTTATAAGAATATGCGCTAGGTGATATTGGTGTTTATTTTTTTCGTAGCTTTCTTTTAATTTATCATCATTTGTACCAGCGTAATCGTTGATTAATAATGTTTGAGCAGCTTTAACTTTTAATCCATCTTTATATTTATCAAGTGTAAATCCTTGTTGTTTTAAAAGTTGTTCGAATTTATCTTTACCACCGTATTGTTCTTGAGCTTTTTGAAGTTGCTCATCGATTGATTTTTGATCAATTTTATTTTTATATTTATCTAAAAGTACTTTTTGAATCATCATACTTGTAGCTGTTTTAGAAAGTTGGCTAGCACCAATACTTTCCACGATATCTTTTTCTGTAACGTCTCCTGCTTTACTAGAGATATATTTTGTTCCTCCAGCAGAGCATCCTGCTAATCCTATAACAGAAATACTTAATGCTATAGGTAAAATAGCTTTTTTAAACTTCTTCATTAAAATTTGTCCTCCTATGTATTATACATATGTATTAATATATCATATTTTTTAATATAAAACAACTATAGAATCGGTGATATCAACCTTGCAAACGCTTCTTTAATTTTTATTAGTATACTTCTTTGTTGATACTTAGAAAATGATATCAGGGTTGAGTTTTCTATATCATTTAAGAATATATCTCTAAATTCTTTTGTGGTTTTATCATCATACATAAATGCATTTAGTTCAAAGTTAAGTTTGAAACTTCTATAATCGAAGTTTGCGCTACCTAGACTTGATAGTTCATCGTCGATAATAATCATTTTAGTATGAATAAATCCATTTTCATAGATATAAGTTTTCGCTCCTAATTCTGCAAGCTCACCAATAAATGAGTATGTAGCCCAATAAACGAAAATGTGATCAGGTTTATTAGGTACCATAATTCTAACATCAATTCCAGATAATATTGCCATCTTTAATGCATCCATAACACTTTCATCAGGGATAAAGTAAGGTGATTGGATGTAGATATATTTTTTTGCTTTTGAAATCATATATAGATAACTATATTTAATTTTTTGAAGTTTATTATCTGGACCACTAGAAACTAACTGAATAGGTAGATAATTATCCACTGCTTTAGCAACGTGTTCAGCCGTTAATTTAAGCTGATCAGTTTTTTTTGTTGTCTGTGAATTCCAATCATCTATGAAACGGTATTCTAAAGAACCTACCGCTTCTCCTTCGATTCTAAGGTGAGTATCTCTCCAATAACCAAATTTCTTATCTAATCCTAGGTATTCATCACCAACATTGAATCCACCCGTATAACCGATATTCCCATCGATTGTAACTATTTTTCGGTGGTTTCTGTAATTCATACGGAAATTGATAAGTGGAAATTTAGATTTGAAGAATCTTTTTATTTTAGCGTTGTTTTTTGTTAATTGTCTTAATGATGAAATACTTAATTTTCTTGAACCAATATCATCATAAAGAATGTATACGTCGACACCTTCTAAAAGTTTTTTGTTCTAAAAGACTAAAGAGCTGTTTCCAATACCATCCTTCTTTAAAATATAATATTGAATATGTATATAGTTTTTGGCGTTTTTTTATATCTTCAAAAGTAATCTGAATTTTTCTTTTCCATCTGTAATAATCTGTATCTTATTTTTTTTAGACAAGAATGATTTATCAGTTTCAAAATTTAATTCTATTAGATTCCTGTGTTTATAAATTACTTGTTCGTTTTTGGTAATTTCATAAGGAACAGTTCTTTTTAATAGGTTTTGTTGATATCTAATTTTTTCTTCATCTGAACATGGAAAGATTTTTTCTCTATATATAGGTCGTCCAAATATTAAATAAAGGATAAAACCTAGGTAAGGTATTAAGAATAATACTAATATCCATGCCCAAGATGATGTAGTAGTTTGATACTCTAGAAAAACTATTGAAAATGCCAATAAAGTATTAATAATTAAGAAAATTGTTAACACGATATCAAAATTTATATCATTAAAAATAGAAGTAATATAATAAAAAATACTAGTAATATTAATATTTGATAATTGTAAATTTATATGATTCATAATATAACACTCCTAACTTAATAGTACCTTAAAACGCCTTAAATGTCTAATGATAATATTTACATAAACAATGTGTTCTTTAAGCTGATAATAATTAATTTGATACTAAAATGAAAAAAATAGAGTATTTTTGAATAAATACTAAATATTATACTGATAAAATAATTTATTAATTTTTGTGTTATGAGTTGAATTTTTATGAATTTATATTATAATGGAATAGAGAACAAAAAAGGAGAATGTTATGCCTAATAATATTTTAGAAGAATTAAAAACAAAATTTGAAGATTTTGCAAGCGAGTTAGAAAATATTGAACCTGAAAAAGTTGATTTAACTCAAATTGACAGATTAATTGCATTAGTAGAAGAATTAGATAACGAAATTAAAACTATAAAATAATAGTAGAATTTGATAAGCTGAAGTGGGAGTGTTTTGCTTTTACTCAGCTTATCTTTATAAATGAGGATACGATGAAAAATAAAAATAAAAAAAGATTAAACGTCTTACTTACAATAAAAAAAATTGGTATTAATGGTGAGGGTATAGGATATTATAAAAAGAAAATTACTTTTGTAAAAGGTGCTTTACCTGATGAGGTTATTGTTTGTGAAATAGTTGAGGAGACACCAAAATACATTATTGGGAAACTTGTTAAAGTAAAAGAACCAAGCCCGCATAGAGTAGAAATTAAACGTGAATATGCAGAAAGTGGAGCATACGGTTTAGCTCATGTTAGTTATGAAAAACAATTAGAATATAAACGTACAATTTTATTAGATGCATTTGATAAGTATTATAGACTACCAAAACCTGATAAATTAGTACTAAAAACGTTGGCGAGTCCTGTAACAGAAGGGTATCGTAATAAAAATCAATTTCCACTAGCTGTTAGAAATGGGAGAGTTATTGCAGGGTTATATAAAGAAGGTTCTAACGATTTAGTTGAAATTAATGAAGATTTAGCATTACATGAGAATGGTAATAAAATAACAAACTTAGCTAAGAAGTTACTAGGAAAATATAAAGTAGAAATTTCTACAAATAAAAAGAATTATGGTGTGAAATATATTGCAACAAGAACTTCATTCTATAATGGGGATGTTCAAGTAACTTTCGTTGCTAATACTGATAAGATTAAGAACATGGATAAGGTCGTTAATGAACTTAAGCGTGAAAGAATCGTTAAAAGCATAATACTAAATATCACTAATGACAAAGATCACTTGGTAATGGGAACAGAAAGTGTTACATTATATGGTTCAGATTATATCGTCGAAAAAATTGGAGATATTAAGTACGAACTTTCAGCTAAATCATTCTTCCAATTAAATCCACTAGCAACTAAAAAACTTTATGATAAAGTAGTTGAATTTGCTGCGCTGAAAGAAACAGATGTTGTATTAGATGCATATTGTGGAGTTGGAACAATTGGGCAATATGTTAGCCGTAACTGTAAAGAAGTATACGGTGTTGATATTATTCCAGCTGCGATAGAAGACGCTAATGACAATGTTAAATTAAACAACCTAAAAAACTGTACTTATGTTGCAGGAGATGCTAATAAAATAGTCCCACGTTGGAAGAAAAAAGGAATCAACTTCGATGTAGCAATAGTAGATCCACCACGTGTAGGTCTTGGACCACTAGCTAAAAACTTATTAGCGGTTGACGCTAAGAAAATTGTTTATGTGAGCTGTAATCCATCTACATTAGCACGTGATTTAAAAGTATTAACAAGAAAATATAAAATTAGACGTATTCAACCAGTAGATATGTTCCCAGGAACAGCGGCAGTTGAAGCGGTAGTTGAATTGATTAGAAAATAATTTTCAGAGGAAAAATATGGATAGTTTTGAACAATTAAAACAAGAAATAATGGCAGATAGTGATAATGAAAAATACACGGATGAAGGAATAGAACCTTTATTTTCTACACCTAGTACAGCAAAAATATTAATCGTAGGTCAAGCTCCTGGTATTAAAGCTCAAGAGAGTAAGATTTTCTTCAATGATAAAAGTGGAGTTAAACTTCGCGAGTGGATGGGAATAGATGATGAGATATTTTATAAATCTGGTTTAGTAGGTGTAGTACCGATGGATTTCTATTATCCAGGTAAAGGTAAAAGTGGGGATTTACCACCTCGAAAAAACTTTGCCAAAAAATGGCATTCAAAAGTTTTAGAACTTATGCCTAATCTAGAGCTTATTGTTCTTGTGGGAAAATATGCACAAGATTATTACTTGGCAAATGATAAAAAAACAGAATCTAACGGAAACTGTATATAATTATAAACAGTACTTGCCACGTTATTTCCCAATTGTTCATCCTTCACCATTGAATTTCCGTTGGCATAATAAAAATCCATGGTTTATTGAAGAAGTAGTACCTGAATTACAAAGAAGGGTGAAGGAAATACTACAGAAATAAATTATTAAAAATAAAGGCTGAGGCAACTTGAAGATTTCTATGAAATCCTGATTTCGAGTTACTCTCAGTCTTTTTAATTTTCTATTATTTCAAATCTAGTCTTCTCACCATAATATATAAGCAGTGAAGCTAGTATTGATTTCAATTGTTCTAAATTATCTGTTTTTAAGTTAATTTCTGCCTTACCAGAGATTACATTAAAAGCATCACCGCTTTTTACAGAGATTATCTCTACATTTTTATATTTTGTAGTTTTTCTTACAAATTCCCCAGCGATAACTGTTGTATCAATGGCTTCATGAGGTTCAGCTCCGTGTCCACCTTTGCCAAAAATATTAACTAAATATGTATGCATATCTACTGTTCCTCCTTAAGATTTTTAATTACATTAGCGGAATCAAATGCTAGTGTTAAGAATATTGAAGCTGTTTGTTTCATAACTTCTTCTTCGAAATCAAAATTTGGGTGGTGGTGTGGGTACTTAGCGAAGGTTGAATTCCCTGCACCAATTAGGAAAAAAGCACCAGGAACTTCTTCAACATAATATGCAAAATCTTCACCAATCATTAACGGTTCAATTTCCAACTGTTTAATATCTGGAAGAATCTTAGAGGTTGCTTTTTGTATTTCTATTGTTCCTTTTTTGTGATTTATAAGAGGTGGATAACCTCCGTAATATATAAATTCTATATTAGTACCAGAATATTCATTTTCTAGAGCTTTGCATAGATTTTGAAGCTTAGTTAGTACCATCTTATGAAGTTCTTTATTGAAATGTCTTATCGTTCCAGTGATACTTGCTTTTTCAATAGAACTCTCTAATTTTCCAAGGGTAATTACAAGTGTTTCTCTTGGTTTAGAAAATCGAGAAACTATTTGTTGAGTCATACTAATAAATTCTGCAGCAATAATGTTTGCATTTTCCTTAGTATTTATTTTAACTTCAAATCTATCTGCAGCAGCACATAATTCACTATAACTATAACCTAAAGTTCCTAGTGGAAGTGGTGTCCAAAGATGAGCTCCAAATATTGCATCAACATCTTGTAAGCAACCAGCATCTATCATAGGTTTTGCTCCACCTGGAGCTTGTTCTTCACCGTATTGGAAAATTGCAACAACATCGTGTGGAAGTTTTTTCTTCATTTTGCATCAAAACTTTACACATTGCAAGTAATGCTGTTGTATGTCCATCATGTCCACAAGCATGCATTGCATTAGGAATCGTAGATTTGTAAGGAGTATCTTTTGCATCGTCTATAGGGAGAGCATCAAAATCTGCTCGAAAAGCGATTGATTTTGAAGAATCTTGGCCCTTAATTCTTGCAACGACACCATTTAAGCCGACATTTGTTTTAATATCAGTAATACCAATTTTTCTAAATATTCTTTAATGAATCTCGCTGTATTTTTTTCGTTAAATGAAACTTCGGGATGCATATGCAAATAGCGACGAAGTTCAATCATTTCTGGATAAAATTTTTCAAGTTCATCTTTTATAATTTTTTCAATCATAAAAACCTCCAGCTTACTTTTATTAATTATAAATACAATTATAGCACAAATATTTTAATAAATAGAGAATTGTTAAAGAAAATGTTTTCAATTAATTTTTATTTTTGATATAATATGAGTAAGATAGACACTAGTAAAACTCAATTCGGAGGTGGGAGCATGGATACATTAGATTAATAGAGAGATTTTATTAAAAAGGAGTTAATGTATGCAACTATTAAATATTAAAAACATAGAGTTTGAAAAACAAGGGAAGATATTATTCAAAATTGAAAAATTGAGTATAAATACTGGTGATATTATTGGTTTAATAGGGAAAAATGGTTCAGGTAAGACAACTCTGTTAAAATATATAGATGACTTTCTAAAAGATGAAAATAACATTTCATCAGAGTTTTTAGAATTTGGAGAAAATTCTCTTCTTAAAAAAAGTGGAGGGGAAGTTGTTGTAAACGAGATTAGAGGTAGTTTATTGTCGAATGTGGAGCTATATTTATTAGATGAACCATCAACATACTTAGATTATAATAATGCTAGCAAAATAGTTAATCTTATAAAAAGAACTCCAGCAACTTTTTGTATAGCAAGTCACGATAGAAATTTTCTAAATAATGTTTGTACTAAGTTATGGATAATCGAAAATAATACTGTGAGAGAATTTAATGGGAATTATCATGAGTACAAGTTTCAAGAAGAAATTGAAACTATTGAGTATGAAGCTGAATTACAAAAGTACAATAAAGAAGCTAAGAAGATAAAGAAAAGTATCCAAGAGATGAAAGAGGAACAGGGGAAAAAATCTGGAAAGCCAAAGAACATGAGTGGATCAGATTATAGAATTATAAGTGTAAAAAATAAAATTTCAAAAAACGAAAAGAGATTACAGAAAAAAATATCAAGACAAGAAGATAAGTTGCAGGCTAATATTAAACCTAAGCCGTTAAAAGATAAGTATGATATTGAATTTTTAGAGATATTTAAGGAAACTCATAACAAGAGTTTTTGTATTGATGCGAAAAGCTGTGAAATAGATGGGAAGTTTCTCTGGTCATCACCTGGTTTTACTTTTTCTAGTGGTGATAAGATTTTAATTAAAGGAAAAAACGGTTCAGGGAAAACTACTTTTCTAAAATATGTGAAAGAGTCTATTCCTTGTTCTTTGCAAGTAGCATATTTTGAACAAAATAACTTCGATATTTTTAAAGAAGAAAAATCATTGTTTGAATTTGTGAAAGAATATACTACACTAGATGATATAGAACTTAGAAATATACTAGCTTTACTAAATTTTAGAGGAGATGATATCAATAAGAAGATATCAGTTTTAAGCAAAGGAGAGAAAGTTAAACTTTATTTTGTAAGTTTACTTTTTAGAAAAACAGACGTACTGTTATTAGATGAGATAACTAACTTCTTAGATGTTGTTGCGATAGAAGCGGTAGAGAAGATATTAAAGAAATATCCTGGTATACTAATTATGGTCAGTCACGATATGGAATTTATCGATAATGTTGCAACTAAGGTTATAAACATTACGAATAAAGAAGTACTGAAATTTGAATAAATTAGAAAATAATAAAACTATTTAGGAGGACAATTATGATAAAAATTATTATAGCTGTATTCTTAATATTAGGTTTTGTCTCAACTACGGTTGCTAGTGCAAGATGGAAAGAAAAGGATGAGGATGAATAAAAAGAAAAGTGGATTATTGGAGACATTTAATTGCTCCAATAATCCATTATACATTTGACAAATCTCTTATTATGGTATATAATATTGATAATTTGAATAACACATCTTTAATGTGATCCAGAGAGGTCAGCAAAGATTTATTAATTGGAAAACCAAGTTTATTAATTGGAAAACCAAGTTTATTTATGCTGTCCTGCTCAATAGAGTAGGCTATTTTTTTGAGGTGAAGTATGAAAAAACGAATTCTTTTCGACGAAACAATGATTTCTAGAATGATTACTAGAATTGCGAATGAAATTATCGAACAAAACAAATTAGATGATATTGTTTTAGTAGGTATTCAAACTAGAGGGATTCATATTGCCAAAAGATTAAAACAAAAAATCAAAGAAATTGAAAATACTAATATTCCAGTAGAAACACTTGATATAAAATTTTATCGTGATGATCTAGAAAAAATAAGTGACGAACCTGAAATAAAAGTTCCACGTTTTAAACTTGATTTGACAAACAAAGTTGTAATTATTGTAGATGATGTTCTTTATACAGGAAGAACCGTAAGAGCAGCGATAGATGCTATTATGGATGCTAGCCGTCCAAAAGCAATTCGACTTGCGATTCTTGTAGATAGGGGACATAGAGAACTGCCAATTAGAGCAGATCATATTGGAAAAAATATTCCTACTTCAAGAAAAGAAAATGTACAAGTTCATTTAAATGAAGTAGATGATGTTGAAGAAATATTATTAATTTAAATATAAAATCTTTTTAAGGTAGTCCAGAGAGGCTAACAAGGGATTGAATTTAAAGTTTATACTTTATTTGAGGATAGCTATATTTAAGTATAACTATGCCCAGATAATAACTTGAATTTAATAGTTGATGAACAGTCATACCTTGTAGCCAAATGGATACAAGGTATTTTTTTATACAAAATGGAGGAAGCACTGTGAGAAATATAGTAAAAATGTCAGACTTAACAAATGAAGAAGTTTATCAGCTGATAGAAAGAGCTTTAGAGTTGAAAAATGGTAAACAGGTAGAGCCAAGAGAAGATCTATATGTAGCGAACCTATTTTTTGAAAACTCAACTAGAACAAAACATAGTTTTGAGGTAGCTGAACACAAACATAGATTAAATGTTATAAACTTCGAGGCTTCAACTTCGTCAGTAAATAAAGGTGAAACTTTATATGATACTTGTAAAACGTTAGAAATGTTAGGTTGTAATATGTTGGTTATTAGACATGGTCAAGACGCGTACTACAATGAACTGACTAATTTAAATATTCCGATTTTAAGCGGAGGAGATGGTAGTGGCGAGCACCCAAGTCAATGTTTGCTTGATTTAATGACAATGTATGAGAAGTTCGGAACGTTCGAAAACCTTAATGTAATCATTGCAGGAGATATTAAAAATTCTCGAGTTGCAAGAAGTAATTACAACATGCTTACGAGATTAGGAGCAAGGGTAAGATTTGTTTGTCCTGATATTTTCAAAGACGAGACACTTGGAGAAGTAGTAGACTTTGATAAAGTAGTTGGAGAAGTTGATGTTTGTATGTTGTTAAGAGTTCAACATGAAAGGCATGACTCTAAGATGGGACTAAGTAAAGATGAATACCATAATAACTTTGGATTAACTAAAGAGCGCTATGAAAGATTAAAAGAATCTGCAATAGTGATGCATCCAGCACCTGTTAATAGAGATATGGAAATAGCTTCGGAACTAGTTGAAGCGCCTAAATCGGTAATCTTTGAACAGATGAAAAATGGAATGTTCATGAGACAGGCAATGATAGAAAAAATAATTAAAGATAATAATTTATAAAGAGGAGAAGCATATGTTACTTTTAAAAAACGGTAAAATTTTAGAAAATGGTGTATTAGTAGAAAGAGATATTTTAGTTGAAGATAAAAAAATCGTAAAAATCTCTGAGAACATCGAAGAAAGTGGAGCTAAGGTACTAGATTTAGAAGGGAAATTTATTTCACCAGGATTTATAGATGTTCACGTACACTGGAGAGAACCAGGATTTGAATATAAAGAAAACATTTATCATGCTTCAAGAGCAGCAGCACGTGGTGGTTTTACTACAGCAATGCCAATGCCAAACTTAAATCCAGTACCAGATAACTATGAGAACCTAAAATTACAATTAGACATTATC
This sequence comes from uncultured Gemella sp., assembly GCA_927911745.1. Taxonomy (GTDB): domain Bacteria; phylum Bacillota; class Bacilli; order Staphylococcales; family Gemellaceae; genus Gemella. The sequence goes on along the minus strand of CAKMQF010000073.1, from coordinate 10,303 downwards.
GAACGTGATTCGGTAATCAGAGCGATTCCTTTTGGAGCTATAACAAAAGGAGAAGAAGGAAAAGAATATGCTGATTTTGAAGAATTAGCTGAGCATGTGTTTGCCTTCAGTGATGACGGTAGAGGAGTACAGGATGCTAATATGATGTATGAATCAATGATGGTTGCTGCTAAATTAAATAAAGCGATTGTAGCTCACTGTGAGGATAACTCATTAATCCGAGGAGGATGTATGCACTGTGGACGTAGAAGTCGTGAATTAGACTTACCAGGAATTCCTTCAGTATGTGAAAGTGTTCAGATTGCGCGTGATGTTCTTTTAGCTGAAGCAGCAGGATGTCACTACCACGTTTGTCACGTATCTACTAAAGAATCAGTAAGGGTAGTAAGAGAAGCGAAGGCAGCAGGAATTAAAGTAACTTGTGAAGTATGTCCTCACCACCTAATAAGTGATGAAATGGATATTCCAGAAGATAACGGAATGTGGAAGATGAATCCACCGCTAAGAGCACGTGAAGATAGAAATGCTCTAATCGCTGGTTTATTAGATGGAACAATCGACGTTATAGCAACAGATCACGCACCACACGCTACTCATGAGAAAGACTTATCTATGAGAAAAGCTGCATTTGGAATTGTTGGAAGTGAAACAGCATTCAGCCAACTTTATACAAAATTTGTAAAAACAGGAGTATTCTCACTAGACTTACTAGTTAAATTGATGACTGAAAAAGTCGCAGATACTTTCGATTTACCATATGGACGTTTAGAAGAAGGTGGTTTTGCAGACTTAGTAGTAATTGACTTAGAAAAATCACTGAAAATTGATCCAGAAAAATTCTTATCTAAAGGTAGAAATACACCGTACGTAGGAGAAGAAATTTATGGAATACCAGTATTAACACTATGTGAAGGTCAAGTTGCATACAAAGATAGCGAAGTATTTGAAGTTTAAAAAATAAAAAACTTAGAAAGAGAGAACAAAGATGTACAGTTACGATAGACAACTAATTTTAGAAGATGGAACAGTATATAAAGGATATGGATTCGGTGCTAACAAAGCACTAGCAGGAGAGGTAGTATTTAACACAGGTATGACGGGTTATCAAGAAACACTTTCTGATCCATCATACAATGGACAAATAGTAACATTTACTTATCCATTAATAGGGAACTACGGAATCAACAGAGACGACTTTGAGACAATTAATCCTAGTATTAAAGGACTTATCGTTAGGGAAGTTTGTAAAAAACCTTCTAACTTTAGAACAGAATACAGTTTAGATGAAGTGTTAAAAGAACTTAACATTCCAGGGATTTCAGGAATCGATACACGTAGTTTAACAAGAAAAATAAGAGAACACGGTACAATCAAAGGAATAATTACTGACCTTTGCATGGATCCGGAAGAACAATTAGAAAATCTTAGAAAAACTGACTTACCAACGAACCAAATTGAACAAGTTTCAACGCAAAAAGCTTTCTTATCTTCAGGAAATGGATATAGAGTAGTACTAGTAGACTTCGGTATGAAATCAGGAATACTAAGAGAACTTAATGAACGTAATTGTGATATCGTTGTTGTACCTCACAATGTAACTGCTGCGGAAATCTTCAGACTTAATCCAGATGGAATTATGTTAAGTAATGGACCTGGAGATCCAGAAGATGTACCTGAAACAATCGAGATGCTTAAAGAAGTTATGCCGAAAATTCCAGTTTTTGGAATTTGTATGGGACACCAACTTATTGCATTAGCATCAGGAGCGAAAACATATAAACTTAAATTTGGACACCGTGGAGCTAACCATCCAGTTAAAAACTTAATAACTGGAAAAGTTGATATTACTTCACAAAACCATGGTTTCAGTGTAGATATCGAATCATTAAAAGATACAGATTTAGAGCTTACACACTTATCAGTGAATGATAAAACATGTGAAGGAGTACGTCATAAAAAATACCCAGTATTTTCAGTACAATATCACCCAGAAGCATCACCAGGGCCACACGATCCTAACTACTTATTCGATCAGTTTATAGATTATATGAGAGAATTTAAAGAAAACAAATAGGAAATAACCTGAGAAATTATAGAGTATCGATGCAAAATTAAGGAGAATAAAAATGCCAAAACGTAATGATATAAAAACAATACTAGTAATAGGATCTGGACCAATTACAATAGGTCAAGCAGCAGAGTTTGACTATGCTGGGACTCAAGCGTGTCTATCTTTAAGAGAAGAAGGTTATGAAGTTATCTTAGTTAACTCTAACCCAGCGACAATAATGACAGATAAAGAAATTGCAGATAAAGTTTATATGGAACCTTTAACTCTTGAGTTTGTAAGTAAGATTATCAGAAAAGAAAGACCTGATGCATTACTTCCAACATTAGGAGGACAAGTGGGGCTTAACCTTGCGGTAGAGCTTCACAAAAGTGGAATCTTAGATAAATACGGAGTTGAATTACTAGGAACGAAATTAAGTTCAATCGAACAAGCAGAGGATAGAGAATTATTCCGTGATCTTATGAATGAACTTAATGAACCAGTTCCAGAATCAGCGATTATTACAACTTTAGATGAAGCGAGAGAATTTGTTGCTGAAATAGGATATCCGGTAATCGTTCGTCCTGCCTTCACTATGGGAGGAACAGGTGGAGGTATCTGTTACGATGAGAAAGATTTAGAAGAAATCGTAAGTAGTGGATTACACTATTCACCAGTTACTCAATGTTTATTAGAAAAATCTATCGCTGGATTTAAAGAAATTGAATACGAAGTAATGCGTGACTCTAACGATACAGCGATTGTTGTATGTAACATGGAAAACATTGACCCTGTTGGGATTCACACAGGGGATTCAGTAGTAGTAGCACCTTCTCAAACATTAACAGACAGAGAGTACCACATGCTACGTAATGTATCATTAAAAATTATTAGAGCTTTAAAAATTGAAGGTGGATGTAACGTACAACTTGCACTTGATCCAAATTCATTCAAATACTATATTATAGAAGTTAACCCAAGGGTATCACGTTCATCAGCTTTAGCATCAAAAGCTACAGGATATCCAATTGCAAAAATTGCAGCGAAAATTGCTGTAGGATTAACTCTTGATGAAATTATAAACCCAGTTACACAAAACTCGTATGCTTGTTTCGAACCAACACTTGACTACGTAGTAAGTAAAATCCCACGTTTCCCATTTGATAAATTTGAAAATGCGGATAGAAAATTAGGGACACAAATGAAAGCTACTGGTGAAGTAATGGCGATGGGTAGAACTTATGAAGAAAGTTTACTAAAAGCTATCCGTTCATTAGAATATGGTGTGCATCACCTTGGACTACCTAATGGAGATGATTTCACATTAGAAGAAATTATTGACAAGATTAAACAAGCCGGAGATGAAAGATTATTCTTTATTGGAGAAGCTTTAAGACGCGGACAAAGCACAAAAGATATTCACGAAATTACAAAAATTGACATGTTCTTCCTAGAGAAAATGCAAAATATCATCGATATTGAGCATGAATTAAAAGACAATGTAGGAAATATAGATTTACTAGAATATGCTAAAAAATACGGATTCTCTGATAAGGTAATTGCCCACAGATGGGGAGTGACAGAAGATGATATCTACAACCTTCGTCAAGAAAACAAAATAACACCAGTATTCAAAATGGTTGATACATGTGCAGCTGAGTTCGTTTCAGAAACACCATACTTCTACTCAAGTTATGAACAAGAGGAAGAATCAATCGTTAGTGATAAGAAAAAAATTGTTGTACTAGGATCTGGTCCTATCCGAATCGGACAAGGTGTAGAGTTCGACTACGCTACGGTTCATGCAGTAATGGCGATTAAAGATGCAGGATATGAGGCAATCATTGTTAATAACAACCCAGAAACAGTTTCTACAGACTTTACAATCTCTGATAAACTGTACTTCGAACCATTAACTGAAGAAGATGTAATGGCGATAATTAATCACGAAAATCCATTAGGGGTTGTAGTGCAATTCGGTGGACAAACAGCGATTAACCTAGCAGCTAAATTAGAAAAACATGGCGTGAAAATTCTAGGTACAGCTTTAGAAGAAATCGATAATGCAGAAGATAGAGATAAATTTGAAGAATTATTACATAAACTAGACATTCCACAACCACTTGGGAAAACTGCATTTGATGTAGAAACAGCAGTTAAAAATGCAGAAGAAATTGGATACCCTGTATTAGTAAGACCATCATACGTACTAGGTGGACGAGCTATGGAAATAGTTTATGAAGAAGCTGAATTACGTCGTTATATGAAGACAGCTGTAAAACTTACACCAGAACACCCAGTATTAACTGACAGATATTTAGTAGGTCGTGAGATAGAAGTAGATGCTATTAGTGATGGAGAAACAGTAATTATTCCAGGTATTATGGAGCACATCGAAAGAGCAGGGGTTCACTCAGGTGACTCAATAGCGGTATATCCACCTCAAACACTGACAGAAGGTGAAAAAGCTAAGTTAATAGAATATACAATTAAATTAGCAAAAGGATTAAACATCGTTGGATTATTAAATATTCAATATGTAATAAGTAAAGGTGAAGTATTCGTACTAGAAGTTAACCCACGAAGCTCAAGAACTGTACCATTCTTAAGTAAAATCACAGGAGTTCCAATGGCGAAACTTGCTGCTGGAGCTATCATTGGAGAAACTTTAAAATCTAAAGGATATGAAACTGGATTATTACCAGAAGCACAGAATGTGTATACTAAAGTACCGGTATTTAGTTTCCAAAAACTAAAAGATGTTGATACTACTCTTGGACCTGAGATGAAATCAACTGGAGAAGTAATGGGAAGTGATAGAACTCTAGAAAAATCACTTTATAAAGGACTTCTTGCAGCAGGAATCAAAGTAAGTGATCAAGGAAATATCTTATTCACAATTAGTGATGATGATAAAGAAGAAGCATTAAATATAGCAAAACGATTCTTCGACTTAGGATACAACTTATTAGCTACAGAAGGAACAGCTAAGTACTTAGATGAACACGGATTAAGAGTTACTCCAGTAGGGAAAATTAATCAAAGTGATTACAGTGTACTTGATGCTATATATAATGGGGATGTGGATGTTGTAGTTAATACTACTTCAAAAGATAAAGATGTAACAAAAGACGGATTCAAGATTCGCCGTGTAGCGAGTGAGCAAGAGGTTGTATGTTTAACATCATTAGATACAGCAGATGCGCTACTAAAAGTTTTAGAATCAATCTCATTTGATATATTACCACTATAAAATAAAAAATGAAGAAGGGGAAAAATTTTCCCCTTTTCTTACAGAAGGAGCATTTGGATGGATACTTATTTAGCAACAGTAGTTAGTAATGAACAAATTGCAGATAAAATATTTAGAATTGAATTACAAGGTGACGTAGTTGAAGAAATGAATACACCAGGACAATTCGTAAATATTAAAGTTAGCAATAGTTATGAGTTTTTATTAAGAAGACCTATTTCAATTTGTGAAATTAATAAAGAAAAAAATACATTTGTGATGGTTTATAGAGCAGATGGAGCAGGTACTAAGAAAATATCTGAATTAGAAACAGGTAATTTAGTGGATGTATTAGGACCATTAGGAAAAGGATATGATGTTTATACGCTAGAAGAAGGACAAACTGCATTGCTAGTAGGTGGAGGGATTGGAGTTCCACCGTTATATGAACTGGCTAAGCAATTTAGAAAACAGGGGGTAAACACAGTACATATTTTAGGTTTCAATAATGTGAAAGATGTGTTTTATGAAGAAAAATTTGCAGAGCTTGGCACAACTTATGTTGCCACGGCTGATGGAAGTTATGGAGAAAAAGGTTTTGTTACTGATGTTATAAAAAATTATGAAGTTGACTATGATAAGTATTATAGTTGTGGTCCATTTGCTATGTTAAAAGCATTGACTAAAATGGATGAAGAAAAAATGGGATATATTTCTCTAGAAGAGAGAATGGCTTGTGGAGTAGGTGCATGTTATGCATGTGTTTGTGAAAAAATTGATGGTTCTATCTCACGTGTTTGTTACGATGGACCTGTATATGATTCGAAAGAAATAGCATTATAGGAGGAATTTATGAGCGAAAGATTACGAGTAAAATTACCAGGGTTAGATTTGAAAAATCCTGTAATGCCAGCATCAGGATGCTTTGCATTCGGTTTAGAGTATGCTAACTTTTATGACCTAAGTAGACTTGGAGCAATCATGATTAAGGCAGCAACTAAAGAACCGCGTTTTGGTAATCCTACACCACGAGTAGCTGAAACTTCTAGTGGTATGCTAAACGCAATAGGGTTACAAAATCCTGGAGTTCACGAAATATTAGAAACTAAATTAAAAGAATTAGAAAAATATGATGTTCCTATTATTGCTAACGTTGCGGGAAGTGAGATAGATGACTATGTTTATGTAGCAGAACATATAAGTAAAGCACCTAATGTTCACGCATTAGAGTTAAATATATCTTGTCCTAATGTTAAACATGGGGGGATTCAGTTCGGGACGGATCCAGAAACAGCAAAGAACTTAACTAGAAAAGTTAAAGAAGTATCGAGTGTTCCAGTTTATGTGAAACTATCACCCAATGTTACTGATATCGTAGCTATGGCAAAAGCTGTAGAAGAAGGTGGGGCTGATGGTATTACAATGATAAATACATTAGTAGGTGTAAGGTTAGATAAGAAGACAGGAAAACCAATTATTGCTAATGTAACTGGGGGACTTTCTGGACCTGCGGTGAAACCTGTAGCAATAAGAATGGTTTATCAGGTGAGCCAAGCTGTAAACATTCCTATTATAGGAATGGGAGGAATTATGGATGAGTGGGATGTAATCGACTTTATCTCTGCTGGAGCGAGTGCAGTAGCTGTAGGAACAGCGAATTTTACAGATCCATATGCCTGCCCAAAAATTATCGATAAGTTAGAAGCGGCACTTGATGAATTAGGAGTAGATCATATATTAGAACTTCGTGGTCGTGCATATAAATAAAAAGGAGAAATATTATGAATAAAGATGTAATAATAGCTTTAGACTTTCCAACTTTGGAAGATACATTAAGTTTTTTAGAAAAATTTGGTGAAGAAAAATTATTTGTAAAAGTAGGGATGGAATTATACCTACAAAATGGACCTGTTGTTATTGAAAAAATTAAAGAATTAGGACATAAGATATTCTTAGATCTTAAACTACATGATATTCCTAATACAGTTTATGGTGCGACAAAAGGATTAGCAAAATTCAAAGTTGATATTCTTACTGTACATGCGGCAGGCGGCTATGAAATGTTAAAAGCAGCAAAACGAGGAATGGTTGAAGGTGGTAGTGTAGATACTAATGTAATAGCAATAACACAATTAACTTCAACATCAGAAGAAGCGATGAAAGAAGAGCAACTAATTGCTGTATCTCTAGAAGAGAGTGTAATAAATTATGCTAAACTAGCTAAAAGAGCAGGACTTGATGGAGTAGTTTCATCAGTTTGGGAAGCAAGATTAATTCGAGAAAACTGTGGAGATGACTTCTTAAAAGTAACTCCAGGAATAAGATTAGAAACAGATGAAGTTGGAGATCAAAAACGTGTAGCGACTCCAACTGTTGCTAATGAAGAAGGAAGTACACACATCGTAGTTGGGCGTTCTATAACTAAATCAGAAAATCCACTTGAAGTTTATAAACTAATAAAAAGTCAATTCGTAAAATAAAAATATACAGATAAGATAAAGGAGAAGAACATGGCATTAGAAAGAAAAATAGCAAAACATTTATTAGATATTGAAGCAGTGGCATTAAGACCAAATGATTATTTCACTTGGACATCTGGAATTAAATCACCGATTTACTGTGATAACAGAATTACAATGTCATATCCTGCGATTCGTCGTGAAATAGCTACAGGTATGAGTGAAGTAATTAAAGCTAAATTCCCAGAAGTAGAAGTAGTTGCTGGTACAGCGACAGCAGGTATCCCACACGCGGCATGGGTAAGTGAAGTACTTGATTTACCTATGATTTACGTGAGAGATTCAGCTAAAAAACATGGAAAAACAAACCAAATCGAAGGTAGATTACTAGAAGGGCAAAAAGTTGTTATTATTGAAGATTTAATTTCAACTGGATTATCTTCATTAAAAGTAGCTAAAGCTCTAGAGGAAGCTGGTGCAGTAGTTCTAGGAGTTGTAGCGATATTTAGTTATGAACTTAAAAAAGCACAAGATGCCTTTGCAGCAGATAAAGTAGAGTACCACACTTTAACTAACTACAACTACTTAATCGAAGAAGCTGTAGCGAGTGATTATATTAAACAAGAAGATGTGGAAAAACTTCTTGAGTGGAGAAATAATTTATAATAAAAGTTCTTTATCAGATTGAGATTAGTTTCAATGAAATAAAGTAATATTAAAGATGTAACTTAGAGAAATTTTCAAGTTACATCTTTTTTTATTATCATTTTAATTTGATAGCGATTATCAATGGCTTATGATATAATTATATTAATAATATAAGGTAGTGAGGGAATGAGAAATGGATAATATTATTGATGTAAGTATACCAGTTGCGCAAGTCGTTGATAAACATCCAGAAGTGTTGGATATTTTAGTAGATTTAGGATTTAAGCCACTTGCTAATCCGATTATGAGAAATACTGTAGGGAGAAAGACTTCACTTAGAATGGGTTCAAAATTGGCAGGAATTAAACTTGAAACAATTATTGCTACATTAGAAGCTAATGGATATGAAGTAGTAGGGTTAGACTAATGGCTACAAAGAGAATTGAAGTTTTAAGAGATATATTATTACGACTTCATAATGGAGAACCTGCAGAGTCAGTTCAAGCTGAATTCAATGAGCATTTTTCTGGAGTATCTGCGATTGAGATATCTTTAATGGAACATGAGCTTATGAATTCAGATTCTGGTGTAACTTTTGAAGATGTAATGAAGTTATGTAATGTACATGCTAATTTGTTTAAAGGTGCGATAAAAACTGTAGAAGTTGAAGATAGTGAGCATCCAGGACATCCTGTACAAGTGTTTAAACAAGAAAATTTAGCTTTAAGAGCTGCAATAATAAGAGTTCGACGAATTTTAGATAATTATGCTAATCTCGATGATGGTGAAACTAAAGAAGCAGTTTTAAAAGGATTGCTTCGTCAGTTGCAATTATTAGGACAATTTGATATTCATTATAAACGCAAAGAAGAACTTATGTTTCCTATAATGGAGAGATATGGACATGATGCACCACCTAAGGTTATGTGGGGTGTTGATGATGAAATAAGAGATTTGTTTAAACTTGCAAAAGAAGAAGTGGAAAAACTACCAAATGTAGAGATAGATGTAGTTAAAGAAAAGTTTGAAGTTTTTGTTAAAGAATTTGAGGAAATGATCTTTAAAGAAGAGTCAATTCTTCTGATGATATTATTAGAAACATTTACTCAAGACGATTGGTTGAGTATCGCTAAAGATAGTGATACATACGGTTATGCAATAATTCGACCTCAAGAAGAGTGGATACCTCATAGAGAAGATTTTGAAACTCAAATTACTAGTGAAGACAGTGAAGTAATAGAAGTGAGCGAAGGGGAATTAACGAAAGTAATTCAAACTCCTGAAGGAGAGTTCACTATTACCTATAAACCAAAAGAAGTTAAAGAAGAAACTTTAAATAGAGATACACCTCAGAAAGTCGGAAATGGTTATCTGTCATTAAATCAAATTGATTTGATATTGAATCATCTGCCAATGGAAATTACCTTTGTTAATAAAGACGAAGTTTTTCAATATTATAATAATCATTGTTCAGAGGAAGAGATGATTTTTAAACGCACACCAGGGCAAATAGGTAGAAATGTAGAACTATGTCATCCACCTAAGTACCTAGAGAAAGTTAAAACTATAATGAAAAACTTACGAGATAGAAAAAAAGATAAGTACGAAATGTGGTTTAAATCAGAATCAAGAGGAAAATTTGTTCATGTCACTTATGCTGGAGTTTATGACGAAAACGGTGAATTTCAAGGAGTATTGGAATATGTTCAAGATATAGCTCCTTATAGAGAAATAGACAGTGATTATTATAGGGGAATAGAATAAGATAAAAGCGAGAGAGACTCAAAAATCGATTTTATTGAGTCCCTTTTCGCTATATTTTTTTATGAATATATTTTATCAAATGTACCGACCCCAAAAAGTTAGACCAAAAAATCTAACTTTTTGGAGGTCGGTATTTTTATGACTAAATAT
>CAKMQF010000072.1 GCA_927911745.1 uncultured Gemella sp. | reverse complement strand
TGATGTTTACTACATAACAACTGTTTTAACAATAATTTCACAAAATTATTCTTAAAAATAAAATTTACATTTCGATTTTAAAATTATCTACTTTAAAATCCTAGCACTATCTGTGCTCTTAGTTAAAGATTTTAATTCAATTGTTAAAGAGTAATCCAAAGTTTTTTGAATTACCCTTCTATAACTTTACATATTGGTTTTCAAATAAAAAATCTTGTTCAGATATTTTTGAAAAACCCATATTTTCATACATATATTTTGGAGTATCATTTGCATCAACTACCAAAATAACATTTTTCTTTTCGTTCATTATTTATCGCAAAACTAATAATATGTTTAGCAATTCCACGATTTCTATATTCTGGTGCTATGTATAGATTATCGATTTCAAAGAAATTATTTTTTACAATAATATTAGCAGAGCCGATTATCTTCTCTCCATCTTTGGCTACTAGTTGTTTAATACTCTCAGATCTGATATTTTCATAAAGTAAAGTCTGATTATGCTCAGCCCATTCTTCATTACTAGCTTCTATATCTATTTTATATTGAAATTTTAAATATCTATTTAAATCAATTTTTTGTAGATATTCAACTGCAAAATCACTTGGCTCTTGTTCTACAAAATTTCTAGTATTTAAATAGTATAAATTAAGGTTAATTTCACTAAAACTTTCCTTTTTTAAATATCTCTTTAGTTTCCTAGATAAAGTTACGTTTTCCATTGCTGCTAAATGAATAAAATTCACACCTTTATCTCTAAAGAAATTTCTACAAGAGGAAATATAATATTCAAGCTCTTCTATACTGGTAGGTTCTTTTTTCATTAATAGATAATTCCCACTAAAATATAATTTTGATTTTAATGTTTGATAAATTACATAACTATCTGTTTCAACTACAGACTTTGCTCGCGAATAAATATCTTTAAAACTATAATCCATAACTAGCACCTCCTATTCTTAATGTATTTTTCATTGTATTAATGATGGCCATGTGGTCCATGGTGATGTTCAAAATGATTTATTATCTCAAGAACTCTAGAACTTCCAGTTAAATCATAAACATTTCTTAAAGTTTCTACATACGTTGGATCATCGTGTAAAACATCAAAATATGTAACGACTTCTTCTTCAACAAAGTCAATATAATCTTCTTCTTCTGACAGTGGCATTTAAAGCTGCACCTAAAAGAATTGGATCATCTTTATTAATGAGTTTCCATTATATAAATCATAGATTTTCTCATACTCATATAGTGATTTAAGTGCATTTATAGCAATAAATAATGTTTCTTCTGAGATACCTTGTGCTGTTAATACTTCTTGCATTAAAGTACGGATATTATCATATTGCTGATCATCTTTATATAATGAGATCAAGTGCAGGTAAGCACTAATAGCCATTCCTTGTAACTCAATATATTTTTCTAAGTATCTCTTAGCTTCGTCCCCTTTTGACATATGTCCTAAGTGTAAGTATGCTTCAGTGAAATCCGGATCTATTGCGATAGTTTTTAATAAGTGCATTTTTGATTTTTCTAAATTCTGAACTTGATTATAAGCGAATGCTAATGAGAACAGAATTCCTGCATCCTCATACCCTCTTCCATTTTCATTATAGAAGTCAATAGCCTCTTCAAATAATCCTAAAGCATATAAATTATCAAATGCTGTTTGGAAATTTTCTAAAGATGGTTCTTCATAAAAAATTCTCTCACTTAAGTTTCTAGCTTTATCTTCTCTTCCTGTCGATAAATAAATCCCTACTAACTCTTTATCAATTGCACGAATAGCTTCATCAAAATCCGTTCCTGCTCTGGCTGCTAAGAACTTATCTTCAGCTATTTCATATAGTTCATCTTCTAAATATATTAATCCTTCTTGATATAAGATTGAAGGTGTTTTTGGTGAATTGTATAATACTACTAAAGCATCATCCTTCTTATCTAGGTATAAAAGATTGTGTACATATCCTTCAATTGCAGTATCATCTTCTCTATTTTGTTCATAAATAATTCTAGATAATTCTAAACACTCATCAAATAATCCATTATCTAAAAGTATTGTACGAAACTCCTCTTGTTGTTCTCTATCTAATGCTGAAAAATCTATATCTTTTAATTCCTCTAAAAATTGTTGTATATCCATCTAATTTTCTCTCCTTGCTAACTTATTCATAATAAATGTCAATTCAGTTTTTACAGTAGAATCAATATTATCGATACTCTCCTGAGCTTTTTCTAAATATCGTCTACTTACAGCTAATGTTTCTGATAAAACTTTATCGTTGTTTTTTATATAATTTATTATTTCGTCTTTTTCTTCACTACTCGTGTCTTTTGTAAAATTATAAAATATCTCTGGTTTTTCTTCCTTAGCTAATAAAGCTGGTAATGTAATATTACCGTTCATTAAGTCCTGTCCGACTTCTTTTCCAAGATTTTGTGCTCCTCCTACGAAATCAAGATAGTCATCAATTATCTGATAACTCATTCCCAAATAATAACCATATGAAAAAGCACTTCTTATATCTTCATTAGAAGCATCCGCGACTATACTCCCTGCTACACAAGCAAAAGCTATTAATATTGCAGTCTTTCTCTTAATTTTTTTAAGATAATCTAGTTTTCTAGTTTTAATATCGTATAAGCCATCCTCTTGAATAAGCTCACCAATACATAATTCTTTAAGCGTTTGTGCTAAATATAGATGTATTTTCTCATTATTAAACTTAGCCACTTCTTTTAAAACTACAGAAAATAAATAATCCCCTACGCGAAGAGCAAACTCATTACTATATTCTTTATTCATCGTAACACTGCCTCGTCTAGTATCGGCATTATCTATAATATCATCATGAATTAAACTAGCAGTATGAATGATTTCAACTATACTAGCCATTCTAATAATGTCTTTTTTATTTAGTTCAAAATTTCCTAATTTAGCACACATTAGTAAAAGAAGTACTCTAACCCTTTTACCTCCATTTAGAAAATACTTTTTTACAATCTCATCTAATTGTTCATCATTACTTCTAGTAATTTCGAAAATATCTTCTAATACCTCGTGTACCAACGTATCATACTGTTTTAACATTCTATTCTCCATTAACTTAAACAAAGGTTACCAATTTAATATCAGACTCTTGAAATTCAACATTATAGAAGTTAAACCAAGTCTTTATAACACTTAGAAAAAATTCATTCTCACTAATCTCTTTAGCAATTAGCTGTAAGTATCCATTCTGCATAGTTTCTGTGAGGATAGTCAACTTATCTAAACTACCTATCAATAAACTATAATACTCAAAACTAAAATAATCACCAAGTAAAAGTGATTTTGATTCAATACTATCACCTTCTAATTTGTGGCTCTCAATTGAACTAAGTGCACAAAAAATTGCTGTATTATATAATTCATTATCAAAATTATATTTTTCTATAAAAGAAGTAATATTTAATTTTTCTATTAATCTTTCATTATAATTATATTTTTTCATAGTAAGTCCTTCATTATTTATCTTTATAAATTATACCACAATATTGTGATTAATTAAAATTTGATTAACTAAATTTCACATAAAAAATTTTATATATTAAATATACATTAAAATAATAAAAAGAAGATAATCTTAAATTAATGACTCTAAGAAAATCATAATTTTAAAATTACTCTAAAGTATATACTTTTTGTATAATGTTTCTATACGATTAATCAGAATAAATAGCTATATTTTTTCTGAAACTATTTCTGTATCGTTATTTCTTAATATTTTTGTAGTATTAAAGTCGCTTATTAATATTAAAAACATTACTAATGTAAGAATTGCTTTAGTGGAGATATTATCAATATTATTGCTAATCATACCTAGAGATACATAACAAATTATACTATTATACCAATTAGATTGTTTCATATACTCTGAATTTTTAAAGTTTATATAAAAACTATATAAAACTATAAACAATTGACAAAAAACTAAAATATTACCTACCATAGCAATTCTCCTCAATTTTATCCTTACAAATAATTAACTGTTTCTTGATATTCCGCAGGGTTTTCTTTTCTAACAAATAGCATAATTGCTACGATGAAATATAATAAATATACAGGTATTAATACCCCTACTGTTCCAACAGCTACTACTATTGCTAATAATAAGAAAAGTATCCCTGATAAAATGCGTTTTTTCATTAAGAATGATGCTAATAATGCTACTACAACTAATACAATTAATAGAACTGAATACATCTTAAGTCCTTGAATCGTATAATCAAGAAGTTGTTCAGCTGATAAGTTAACCCCATTTAAGTTAGCCCCATTAGGATTTTTTGCAAGTTCTTCTTTAAAAAGATTTAAAAATTCTTGGTTATCTTTTAAAACAGAGACCTTAAAGAATGATCCATACGCTAAAAATCCTGTTATTACTATTAATATAATATTAGCAATCCACGCTAACACTTTCTCCACTGTTCTTTTAAATGGTTTCATAATAAAACCCTCCTTCTATAAAATCAAAGGATTTCCCTTTTTACTAATTATAGCATAAAACGTTATCAAATTATAGTGAAAATTAAATTAATTTACAAAATTTTTATCATAAATAAAAATCTTTAAAATTTACTAATTAGAGCTACTGACTATCCTCTTTTTAATCTTTAACTTCACTATTATTAAGATATTTTTTATAAAATAATATATGGCATATAGATACAAAAATGAATAAACCGAATAAATATAATATCTCCCTTGTAATTCGATACTCATCAACCGTTAAAAAACGCTATAACTAAAAGGATTATTACCTCAATACAATACAAAACACCTGCTATAATTCTCTGAATTCTATTCAGGTTTTTTAGTGATACTCTCGCATTTTCAATAATCCCAATTAGAAAATCAAAAAATACATCAAACATTGTTTTTCCCCCTTTGTGTTCATCTATAATCCAATGAATTTTTCAATCTTATCCAACTTCAATATAATCATATTTTTTGTACATTATAGCATTTATTTTTTGTGATTACAACTTTTTCTATAATTCTTCTTCATATAACTACATTTTACTTCACAATAACAAATAATCCTCCAAACCAAAACGGTTTAGAGGATTACCTTTTATTTATTATCTATCACCTAATGTAAATCGCACTTCAATCTTGAAGATGCCATCTTCTGGTGCATATGCTTGAATTGTTTCTTTGTTGTTTTCTTGCTATAAGCTGTGCCATAGATAATCCTATACCATAACCTTTTATCGCACTATTTCTAGATTCATCTAATCTATAGAAACGATCAAAAACTTTGCTTAAATCACCTTTCTTTACATTAGCCTTATTAGAAACTTTTAAAGTAGCATATTTTCTATTCTTATTAAGTTTAACCGATATATCACTATCTTCTGGTGCATATTTAATTGCATTTTCTAATAGTATATCCATTAACTGAATTATAGAGTCTTTTTCTCCATAGTAATTCAGGTTAGGATCGACATCCGCTATAATGTTCTTTTTTTGGAAGTTAGCTAATTCATCAAAATCTTCAATTCTTAATTTCAATGCCTCAGATAGGTCAAAGTGCGTTCTTTCTACTGTATCTTTTTCTTCCATACGACTAAATACTACTAAGCTACTAACTAAACTAGACAATCTATCTACTTGGTTATGTATATTTTGCGTCCATTTTGAATCACCATTCATCATCTCTAATACATCAGCATTAGAACTAATAATAGCTAACGGTGTTTTTAACTCGTGACTAGCTCCTGTTATGAATTGTTTTTGTTTTAAATATGTCTCCTGTATTGGTGCTATTACCCTTTTTGATACTAGAATAATTAAAACAAGTACTGATAGTATTACTCCTATTGAAATTAAAACACTATTTTTCACAAAAGATTCATAAGAATCCAGTTCACGTTGGCAATTTAAAAATAGTATTAAGTTTCCTACATTTGTTTCTACTTTTAAGAATCTATAACTGCCTATAAATCCACTTGTTTTTCCTTTTTCTAATGCTTCTATCACTTTACTTTGCAAAGCATCTTGATCCGCTATTAAGCTATCGTCTCGATATGCTTTAATTATTCTACCATTATTATCGACTTTTGCAATTGAAAAACCATTATATTCTGTAGCACTTGATGAATTTTTTAGTAATTACTAAATCATCTCCATCTTCTGCAAAGATTTTTTATCAATGCCTGTGATCTAGAAGCATCTAGCAATGTTGTATCTATTCTTTCTTCTAGTTTATTAAAATTAATAAAGTTCAATGCTATTGCAAGTATAGCTATTACTACAGCCACACTACCAACAGCAGTGGTTACGAATTTTCTCCTAAGACTCTTAAACATCAAGCATCTCCAATGTATATCCTACATTTCTTGTTGCTTTAATGTGGATATTAGCATCTAATGCTTTTAGTTTTTTTCTTAAATAAGAAATATTAACCCATACTACATTAATTTCAGAATCACTGTCATAACCCCAGATTCTTTCTAAAAATTGTTCAGTTTGAATAACGTTCCCAGGATTCCTCATAAGCATTTCCATCATTTGATATTCTTTATTTGATAATCTTACTTTATCTTTTTCTGTAGATAATTCAAATGTATATTTACTTAAACTAACATTACCTAATTCTAGTACGTTACTAGTAAATGTAGCCTGTCTTCTCGTCATAGAACGTACCCTTGCTAATAATTCTCTTGTAACAAATGGTTTTGTTAAATAGTCATCCGCACCACTATCTAATCCATATACTTTATCTTCAATTTCTGACTTAGCTGTTAGTAATAATACTGGTGTGTTTTTTTTATTTTCTCTAAGTTTTTTTACTACTGTTACTCCATCCATTTGTGGCATCATAACATCAAGAATAGCTCCATCATAATCATCTAACATTAGATAATCTAATGCATCTTGTCCGTTGTTTACTACATCCACTGAGTAATTGTTGTGTTTTAGCATTGCTTCTAGAGCATCTGCTAAGTCTCTTTCGTCCTCTGCCAATAATAACCTCATTGACTTTCACTCCTTACTATATTTTTGTGTTGTTTTTCCAATATAAAATCATTATATATAAACTAACTAAAATCTAGTTTAAACTATTATTTAAAGTACTAAATACGTATTAACAGTTTTTTCTTAGAAAAATTTAAGTCATCCTATA
>CAKMQF010000071.1 GCA_927911745.1 uncultured Gemella sp. | reverse complement strand
TATCTAATAATCCAGCTCTCGATGTATCTTCTCCAATATTTTCTAATAATGTTTTTATAAGTTCTTGTGATTGTTCTTTTATTTTTCAAAACTATCCTCCATTTTTTATAAAAAAAAGAGCTACTAAGTAGTAACTCCTCTTTTTTGAATTAAATTGTTATTATTTAACTGCGTCTTTAAGAGCTTTACCAGCTTTGAATGCAGGAACTTTGCTTGCAGCGATTTCAATAACTTCGTTAGTTTGAGGGTTGCGTCCTTTACGAGCAGCTCTTTCTCTTACTTCAAAGTTACCAAATCCGATAATTTGGATTTTTTCACCTTTAGCTAAAGTTTCTTCAACTGTTTCTACGAATGCTTCGATAGCTGCAGTTGCTTGTTTTTTTTGTAGTCCTGATTTCTCAGCAACTTTTGAAATTAATTCTGATTTGTTCATGAATTCTTTACCTCCATTATTGAGTAACGGTTCTCCCGTTTCACTTATTAAATATTACCATATAAATCGCTAATAATCAAGGTTTTATTACCGAATTTTAGCGTTTTTTAAGCATTTTTGCAATATTTTTAACAATTCTTTTGATTTTTTCTATTTATACAATAATGTATCGACTGATTTTACTCAAATTTATTTAATTCTTCTGCTGCCATTTTATTCATAAGGTTATTAACACAGTCCTTAATGCTTAGTCCTTCATAAAGAACCTTATAAATATTTCAGTTATAGGCATATAAACGTCGTATTCTTTTGATAAGAAATAGCAAACTTTTGTAGTTCGCACCCCTTCAGCTACCATGTCTAATTTTTCAATAGCTTCTTCTAATGAATATCCTTGCCCGATTAAATAACCACAATTATAGTTTCTTGAATGCTTAGATGTACATGTCACTACTAAATCACCTATTCCACCAAGTCCTAAGAACGTCATTTCATCAGCCCCTAGTTTTTTCCCTAATCGTGTTATCTCAATTAGTCCACGTGTTAATAGTGCTGCTTTGGCATTATCACCATAGGCCATTCCATCAATCATTCCACATCCAAGAGCAATAATATTTTTAAGTGCACCACCAACTTCAACACCGATTATATCTTTATTAACATATATTCTAAAATATTTATTATGGAATATTTCTTGAGCTATTTTATTCAATTCATCATTTTTAGATGCAATAGCAACTACTGTGGGATTTCTTAAAATTAACTCTTCTGCATGAGAAGGACCACTTAGTACACCTACTCCTTTTAGTTTATCACTATCAATTTCATCAGATATGACTTCTGACATTCTCTTATTAGTTTCCATCTCTAATCCTTTAGAAACATGAATGATAAACTTAGGTCGTTCTAAATATCCGTTAATATCCCTTGCTACTTCTCTCATTACTTTTGTAGGAACTGCTATAACAATTACATCTGCAAATTCGACTGCTTCTTTTAAACTACTAGTAGCAACAACTTCTTTTGGTAAAATAGCATTTTTTAAATACCTACTATTTGTATGATTATTATTTATTTCATCTCTTGATTTTTCACTTCTTGAATATAAGCGTAATTCATGTCCATTATCTACAACTGCTTGAGATAAAGCAGTCCCCCCAACTTCCTGAACCTATCACAGATATTTTCATTGTTCTGTCCTCACTATAAATTATTGTTATCTTAATTATATCAAATTTTCTAAAAATATACATTAATTTTACTTATAAGTATCATTTTATCTTAACCAAAAATCCAACTAGTAAAATATCTACTCCACTATTCTTTTCTTTAAAATTGTGTTATAATTTAATCAGAATAAATAAAGGAGGTAATTTTATGAATTGGTTTGAAATTACTCTAATTGACGGGAATAGAGGATTACTAAATCTAAACAATATTGTTGATATTTGGAAAGGTCTAAATGATGAATATGCAACTATTTCTCAAGTAAATGGAGAAGAAATTGAAGTACCTGCATCAGAATATGATAGATTAAAACGTGCATTAGATATGAAAGGATACGTATTAGGAGGATTCTAATATGGCTAGATTTTTAAAAATATTTCTAACTTTATTATCGATTACTGCAATTGGTATAGGATTATATTATTACTTCAATGGCTCTTTTTCATCGACAATGATGATCAAGTTGATGATAAAACTAATATAGAAAACATAGTGAAGAGCGATTCATCTTCTCAAGAAAAAATTGAAGGAACTGTAGTAGCTAAACGTTCCACTGAAAACAATTAATTTTGCGAAAGGATATTACTATGAAAAAGAAAACTTTAAAAAAACTAACAAGCTTATTTCTTACTTCGACACTTATTCTTTCTACATTAAGTGCGTCAAGTCTAAATATTGTAGAAGCAAAAGGTTCTTCAGCAAGACCTAGTGCATCAAGATCAAGTTCTAAGCCTAGTTCTTCTAAACCATCTAGTAGTAAATCAAGTTCTAAACCTACTACTTCAACTGCTAGCAGTAAACCAACTACAGGAACTAAAAAGAACTTTTCAAATAGTACAAATGGTTCATATAATAAAGACTACAATAGTTACAATAATCAAGGATATAAAAAACAATACACAGACTATATAAATAATAACTATAGAAACAGTGGTTTCTTTTCAGGAAGCACTATAACTAACGCTCTTTTATGGTATACACTTTTCAATTCAGCTACATCACATAACACTATTCAAGCAAGTGATAAGCAAAAAGAATTAGTCGACAATGTAAAAGATTCAAAAGTTCCAGTTTATATGCTTGGAATTAAAACTAAAGATGGTGAAACAAAACACGTTACCGTTACAAAAGAACAATATGAAAAAGTTAAAGAGGGAGATAATATCTCTTTAGATAACGGAAACCTAGAAATTAAAAATCAATAATAGTTAATCTTGGGAGTGACTCAAAAATCGTGATTTCGGAGAAATCGATTTTGTCGAGTCACCCCCGCACAGTTTATAGATATCTAAAAAGCTTTCATAAAGCGAATTTAGATATCAATAAACCACTGCGTCTATGAGTTATCATAGACACTTTTTTAATTTAGGACTTTTGGATCAGTCCCATTTTTAATAATGCCATA
>CAKMQF010000070.1 GCA_927911745.1 uncultured Gemella sp. | reverse complement strand
GTGAGCAACCACCTTTTTACATATCCTGTAATTTTTGTCAGATCTTTAGTGGTAACATTGATAAACTTTTCACACCTGCTGCTTTGGCAAGTTTCTTAAAGTTTATGCTGTCTTCACTCATAAGTACTCCTACAATGTAGTTACCTTTGCCATCTGTAGTCATAATTGTTTTAAATACTTGATTATGATCGCGCCCGATAATATCAGCTACTCCTACACCAGTCTTCGCAGCATCACTTTCTGCATCAAATTCAAAATGATTATATTCTACACCATTTTCATCTAAAAATCGCATAGCATTTGTTTTTAATTCTTTTTTCTTACTCATATTTGTACCTCATTATTTAACTTCTTCATTAGTTATAAATTATAACTAATATTTTACTCCAAAGTTTGCTTGCTGTCAAAATCTGTTTTAAATATTTTGCAAAAATACCAACCCCAAAAGCTAGATTTTCTAATCTTTGAGATTGGCATTCAAATTATTATTTTAACACAAAGTGTCCTTCTTCAACTTCTTCGAATTTTTCTGTTCCAGTTATTACTATTTCCTCTGCACTAACTTCGAATTCTTCGAACATCTTTCTAGCTCTTACTGGATCAATAATCGGCATAGATTTTAGAAGACGTTTCGTATAAACGTGCTGTGGATTTTTCATAATCTGTTCTGTTGTTCCTAATTCTACTAGATTACCTCTATACATTACAGCTATTCTATCTGCGATATACTCTACTACACCTAAGTTATGTGAAATAAATAAGTATGTTAGAGAGAATTTTTCTTGTAAATCTTTTAATAAATTAATTACCTGCGCTTGTGTTGAAGCATCTAAGGCAGAAGTTGGTTCATCACATAGAATGAAGTCTGGTTTTGTTACAACTGCACGAGCAATACCGATACGTTGACGTTGCCCTCCACTAAAAGCATTAGATAATTTTAGCGCGTCTTCATTAGAAATTCCAACAAACTCTAAAATTTCTAACGCCTTTTTCTTCGCAGTTTCTTTGTCTTCTTTGTGTAAAGCTTCCATAACTATATCTAAAGCACTCATTCGTGGATTTAATGATGAATATGGATCTTGGAAAATAATTTGCATCTTGCTATAAACTTCTGCAAGTTCTTTTTTCGACATTTTTGTTAAAGATTTTTCATTACCTTCTACAAAAACATCACCTGATATGAACGGATCTAAATTTAAAATCCCCTTACCTAGGGTAGTCTTTCCACTTCCAGATTCACCTACTACAGCTAAAGTCTCTGCTTTATAAAATATCTAAATAATGTTCATTAACTGCAACAGTTTTCTTTGACATTCTTTGCCCATTCCTTTAGACTTATAAACTTTTCGTTACATTTTTAAGTTTTAAATACTCTTTACTCATTACTCCACCTCTTTCAGATACTCATGAGTATCGCTAAGTTTTTGCCAAGTATAGTGTTTGTCATCTTCCTTATAATCAACAGTCAGAAGTTCTTTATTAGTATTTTCTAATCTTGCCGCTGCAAGAAGTTGTTTTGTATATGGGTGTTGTGCATTGCTGAAGATTTCTTCAACATTTCCTTTTTCGACAACTCTACCTCTATACATAATATACACATAGTCACACATTCCAGCTATTACACCGAAGTCATGGCTGACTAGTGCAACACTAAGTTCTGTTTCTTTTTGTAATTTTTTAATAAGAGATAAAATCTGTGCTTGAACCGTAACGTCTAAAGCTGTTGTTGGTTCATCTGCTACCAATAACTTAGGATTTGCAAGTAATGCCATAGCTATTAATATTCTTTGACGCATACCACCAGATAATTCATGTGGATATTGCTCCATTCTAAGAGGTGCATTAAGAATTCCTACTTTTTCTAGTTGCTCTATTGCTAATTTTTTCGCTTCTTCTTTAGACTTATTTTGGAATCTTTCTATTACTTCTATTAAATGAAAACCAATTGTTCTAACTGGATCTAGTGAAGTCATAGGGTTTTGGAAAATCATAGAGATTGGTAACTTTTCACCCTTCTTAACTTCCTTTCCATCAAAGTTAAACTTATCATTTTTATCAAAAATATTGTTAGGAAGAATAGACATTATGCTACGCATCAGAATACTTTTTCCACTACCTGATTCTCCAACAACACCAGTGATATGACCTTTTCTAAAATTAATATCGATACCGTGTATTAACTGTTTATCTACTTCTTTATTTGGTTTATAATTAACCGTTAGATTTTTTAATTCTACTATGTTTGTCATACTATTCTCCCTCCTTTTGAATATATTTTGTAAGTAAGTTACCAATATTATTAAATGAATAAATTGTTAACATTACAAATAATCCAGGAATGATAGCCATATGAGGAGCACGTTGTAGACTTTGTTGTGCATTTTGTAGCAGCGTTCCCCAAGAAGTCATAGGCTGTTGAATACCAAGTCCTAAGAAACTAAGCGCCGCTTCTGTCATTATTGCATTTGCTATTGAAGCACTTGCTGCTACTACTAAAGTTGGTATTATAGCTGGAATAATATGTTTTTTTAGGATAGAGATAGTTTTTACACCGCTAAATCTACTATATACTACGTAGTCGTATTCTTTTGCTGATAAAGTTTCTGCACGAACTAATCTCGCAAGACGCATCCAAGAAAAACATCCTATTACTATAATTATTGAACCAATTCCTGGTTTTAAAAATACACTAAGTACAATTACTAATACTAACCATGGAATAGATGATAATACATCAACTAAACGCATAAGTAAAGTATCAACAACTCCACCAACATAACCTGCGATAAGTCCTACTATCGTTCCAATTGTTACGGCAGTCACCATCGCTAGTAATCCTACTATAAGAGAAATACGCCCTCCATAGATTACACGAATGAAGTAATCACGTCCTACTTCATCAGTCCCGAATAAATGTTGTAGACTCGGTGATTGAGATAGATTTGCTACATCAGTAGCCGCTGGATCAATAGGAAGTAAAGGTGCTATTAATGATACAAACACTAATATCGCTATAAAAATAAGTGAAAAAATATAAATTTTTGAACTTTTAGCTATTTTAATAAATCTTTTCATCTTATTTACCTCCTCTTCTAATTCTAGGATCTACTATAGAGTAAAGTATATCTGAAATTAAATTACCTACTATTACTAGTGTAGCTGAAAGTAACATTACTGCCATTATAATAGGATAATCTAATGCTCTAGTTGCTTGTGTAATATATGGTCCTATTCCCGGCCAACTAAATACTGTTTCTGTAATAATCGCTCCAGTTACTAACATCGGTAGTGACATACCCACTTGAGTAATTACTGGTATTAACACATTTTTAATAATGTGTCTTGTGAAAATTTGAGTTTTTGTCGCTTGGAAAGCTTGTTGAACTACTACATACTCTTCATTTGTTTGACTTAAAGCTGAAGATCTTACATAACGTGTAAGTTCTGCAAAAAATACGATTGTTAAAGTTAGATAAGGCATAATAAAGTGGGATAAGAAATCACCAAAATCGTCCTCTTTACCAATTGTGTGCATCCCTATTATTGGGAATAAGTTTAATTGGTATCCTAAACATAGATAAATATCATCGCTATCCAAAATGATGGAGTAGCTATTCCAAGTGAAGCTACAGCATCGATGAATTTATCTTGCCATTTACCTTTGTTTGCAGCTGCTAATAATCCTAGTACTATTGCAATCACTAATGCTGTTACATATGCAGGTAATACTAATGATATTGTATTAGGTATTTTCGCTAGGATTTCTTCTCCTACACTATTATGAGTTACTAGTGAGTGCCCGAAGTTCCCGCTTAATATTTGTCCTAACCAATCAACATACTGAATTAAGAATGGTTTATTAAGCCCACTTTGCTCGCGAAGAATATTTATTTCTTCTTGTGACATATTCGACGTTATCTGTGCATCGATAGCATCATATGGTGCTAAATGTATTAAAGTAAATACTATAAACGATATTACTAAAAGTAATGGTACTGCTTGTAATATACGTTTCAAAATATATCGAATCATACAATCTCCTTTAAATTTTAATTACTATATTTTTATGTAATTCATTTATAATTTATCACAAATCTTTTTTTGATATAAATTATAAATGAACGTTTCCCTTAAAACTAATAAAGCGAGGGAGATACTATAAAATCTTATTATAAATAGGATTTTATCGTACTCCCCCTCACACTATATTTTATTTTCCACTACTATTACTATTTAAGAGTAATTTTTGATAAATCATCAAATGTGTAGATTGGTACTAACTTAGCATCGTTAACATTTCCAACACGTTTGTTAACCGCTAAGATTTTTTGGTTATCTACGATTGGGTATAGGTATGCTTGGTTAGCAATTTCTTGTTGAAGGTTTTTGTACACTTCTTTACGTTTAGCTTCATCTAATTCAGCTGCACCTTGCTTGAATAATCCATCAATTTTTTCACTTCTGAATTGGAAGTAATTTGAAGTACCATTTGATCCAAATAGCTTAGAGTATAAATCAGGATCGTTACCCATGATATATCCACCTAAGAATAGGTTGTAAGCTTTAGAACCAGGTTTTCTTAACTCTGTAAAGATAGCTGTTTCATCTCCACCACGAAGCTCTACATTAATTCCTACTGCTTGTAATTGTTGTTGGATGAATGTTGCTTGGATAGTATTTGCAGCATCGTTACTTGCATATCCTAAGTTAAGTTTCAAGTTAGAAACTCCAGCTTCTTTTAATAGTGATTTTGCTTTTTCAACATTTTGAGTATATTTCTCTACATCATCAGTATGGAATGGATTTTTCGGTGGTAAGAATGAATAAGGGTTTTGGTAGTATTTGCTATCTAAGTAAGCCGCTTTATTCATGTCTTCTTTGTTTAATGCGTATAAAATAGCTTGTCTAACTTTAACATCTTTTAATTCATCTGTGTTTGTGTTTAGTCCTAAGTATCCGATACGGTTTTCACTGTAAGGATAAGTATCGATGTTTTTAGAATCTAAATCTTTAATTACAGCAGGTAATACATATGCTGCATCTACCTCACCTTTTTGTAATGCTACTTTTGTAGTATCAGCACTTTTAATAATACGTAGTACTACATTTTTAACTTTTGGCTTACCATGTAATAATTTTCATTCGCTTCAAATTTAATATATTCTCCACGTTTGTTTTCTACTAGTTTGTATGGTCCAGTTCCTACTGGTGTTTCTTTTAATTCTTTAACTGAGAAGTCAGATACATTTCCATAAACGTGTTTTGGAATAATGTAAGTTTCATTCGCAATGTTATTTGCCGCAGCTGCACTTGGTTCTGGGAACTTGAATACTACAGTGTAGTCATCTACTTTCTCAATAGTTATTGGTTTGTCTCCAATCCATAAGTTTTTAAAGTTTCCATTTTCTTTTTTAGCTTTTGTTTGATAAGTGAAAACTACGTCATCTGCTGTGAATTTTTGTCCATCAGACCATTTTACATCTTTTCTTAAGTTAACTTTTAAACTAAGACCATCTTTTGCAAGTTCAGTAGATTCTGCTAAGGCATATTCTTTTGAACCATCCCCATTAACTTTGATTAATGGTGAGTAAATAATATTAGTCATTGTTAATCCCCAACGGTCACTAACCTTGATTGGGTTAGTCGATGATGGATCATCACTAATAGCATACGTGAAAGTATCTTTATCTTGAGAAGTGGTAATTGTGTTTTGCGTTTTTGAACTACATGCTGTTACAACACTCATTACTAACGCTAGTGCTCCTATAAACAATTTGTTTTTTTTCATTCTTTTTTCCTCCTTGATTTTAAGTCCTATTTTCTAACTACGAAATATTTTGGTTTCCCCTATTTAATAATGGTTAAATACATTTGCCTATTCGACAGTGAGAGACTTACATTGCTACTCATGTATTGATTAAATAGACTATATTTCATAATAAGAATAATAAAACCAGATATTATTTAACATTGAACGAATGAAATCAATGCTAGTTTAGTTTACTGTATTATCGATAAAAAAGTCAATTTATGTGCTTACTTTTATCATTTACTTTAATTATATAATTCTTTTTGTTTGGTATAATCGAAGAAACACTAAAGTATTATTATTTTTCTGTACCCCAAACTTCTTCTACGATTTCTTTAATTAGGGCTATTTTTTTCCATTGATCTTCTTCAGTAATCACGTTTCCTTCTTCTGTAGAAGCAAATCCACATTGTGTACTTAAATAGATGTTTTCTAATGGTACATATTCGCTAGCTTCTTTAATTCTTGCGATTACTTCTTCTTTATCTTCTAAATCTGCAAATTTAGATGTAATTAATCCTAAAACAACTTTTTTATCTTTTCCAACTTTTGCTAGTGGCTTGAAATCTCCTGCACGATCTGTATCGTATTCTAAGTAGTATGCATTTACGTTTTCTCCAGCAAGTAGCTCGTCTTCAACATTTTGATATCCTCCTTGAGAAATCCATTTAGAAGCGAAGTTACCACGACAAACGTGTGTATTTATTGCTAAGTCTCCTGGTTTTCCTTCTATTGTTTCATTGTTAAGAGCTAGACAACGTGCTGCATATTCTCTACGAACTTCTTCTAATGGACGTGCGTCACGGAAACGGTTCGCAAATCCATCATCAGCTAATGCTCCCCATGTACAATCATCAAATTGTAATACTCGTAATCCTTCTTTATAAAGGTCTGCGATTACTTGTTTATAAGCTGCTACAATCGCATCTTTTAATTCTTCAAATGTTGGGTAGAATTTTTCATATCCTTTAATGTGATCTTCAGTACGTATTAACTCGAAGTATAATTGTGATGGTGATGGAATTGTTAATTTCACAGTCACATCTTTTTTATCAGCTACTAAGTCTCTTAAGAATTTGTAGTGTCCTACAAATGGGTGATTT
>CAKMQF010000069.1 GCA_927911745.1 uncultured Gemella sp. | reverse complement strand
AGTTCTTTTTGCTTATGCTCCTGTTTAAGTCTCTCTTTTCGGGATTTTAAAAAAAAACATAATGTGACTCTCCCTTATATTTTTGTCTTAGATTGTAGTTTCTCAACCTAATTCATTACTCACACTAGAGTAGAGAATTTTTTATTTTTTGTTAAACTGGTCGGAATCGACTAGTTAAAAAGAAAAACCGTCAGTAACTAGTTACCAACGGTTGAGAGCATTAAGCTCTAGTGAAGATTTGCGATAGATACATCTAAATATCTATGTTAGTAACTTAATTATAGCATTTTTAATTTTTAAGTGCAATGTTTATAATGGTTGGAATTAAGATTTAAAAAAAATGAATTTGATAATAGTTATTATAATAGATATAATAGATATTATAGATGGAACAGCTAAACCAATTAACCAGTTTCGTGTTTTTTTAGCTTCATCATTTAAATATACTTTAATCTCATTTAATAAAGCAGGTTTAAATTCCTTATTTAGATATTCTTTTGTCGCAAAAGAATTCATTTTATTTTCTATTTTTTGTAAATCTTGTTTTATCGATTTTACATCAGATTTAATATCTGATATATCTTTGTCTAATCGATTTATTTCTTTTTCTGTTTCTTTTCTTGGTATATATTCGGTCATGTCAAAACTCCTATTAAGCCTATAAGATTTTATCATAGATAATTCATCTTCTGTTAATTTAACAAAAGAGTGGGTATTATCTATCTTAATTATATCATTGTTAGATGATAAAGTGGAGTTTGAAGATATGTTTTCTTGTCTTTTTAGACTACTTTGTGGTAAATTGATTACTTCTTGGTTGATCATATTAATCAATCCTTAAAAACTGTTTAGCTTTAGTCACTAAATTTCCATTAGGATCTTTTAAGCTTAATTCTAAATAATAATCACCTTTTTCTTCAACAACATTAGTAATATTTTCAACATTCAAGGCTGTAGCCATTCTACCGTCGTTTAGTTGAAAGCCCCAAGGGAATTCAGACATAACCACGGTTTCGTAGAATTTAAGAGCACGTTCTTTAGTTTCCATATTTACCATTTCTAGCATTATATAATAAACTTCATCCGAATTATTACCTAGTAAATTAAAATTCATTTTCATATTAAACATTAAAGGTAATTCTTTCACTTCAATACTGAGTGGGAGATTGGTATATCCATCACTACCTGATAATTTTACTGATGTTCTAAAATTTAAAATTTCTATGTTTTCCATTTTTATCTTCTCCTTAATACTTTTGTCTCAACTCAACGACTTTTCCTAAAATCACAACTGGTTTTTTTTCTATATCGTCTAATGAGTAGAACATTGGCGGATATTTAGGATTTGTAGATACTAGCATTATTCCATTATCTGTTTTCTCAAGCCTCTTACATGTTGCATCGTCTCCGTTTACTAATACAATGACTGTATCACCGCTATTAGCGTCAGACTGTTGCTTTACAATGACAACATCACCACTTTCCATACGAGGCTCCATGCTGTCTCCTTTGATCTTTAATGCAAAGAATTCACCTTGATTCTGCCAAGCAAGAGGTATTTCTTCATAGTCTAAAATACCTTCAACAGCCGAAATAGGTATTCCTGCTGCAACAGTTCCTAAAACTGGGATTTTTAAGCCTTGCGGTGTTTGAGGTTCACTAATTCTAGCTTCTTCTAATCTTTCATACCTAGGTACATCATATCCTAGTAACCATGCTTCAGTGACTCCGAATACTTTTGATAATAGAAATATCTTTTCGTTATCCGGATTCGATTTACCATTTACATATTGTGATAAATGACTTTTAGAAAATTTTATTTTATATTTCTCTTGAAATGGCTTAGCAAGATTAAGAACATCTATTTGTCTCAATCTTTTTTCTTTCATTATTTGATTTATTCTTTCAGTAGAAGTTGCCATAACTTTCACCTCCTGTTAAAACTATAATATCATGGTTTGAACAAAAGTTCAATACAAAAGTTCAAAAAATTTGAATTTTTTGTGTTGACAATTAAAAATTGTTAGTATATAATAAAAATAAGTTCAAGAACTTGAACTGAAATAAGTTAGAAAGGAGATAAAATGAAATTTAACTATGATAAGCTACTGGGAAGAATAGTAGAAGTTTATGGCAATCAAAGTAATTTCGCTAAAGATATGAAACTCTCTGAACGAAGTATCTCTTTTAAATTAAACAATGTAAGACGATGGAAAGACACAGAAATTAAATTGGCTATGCAGCTTTTAAAAATTCTAGAAAGCAAGGTTCATCTATATTTTTTTAATGAATAAGTTCAAATGTTTGAACAAATTTAAAAACTCCATTATTTCTAGAGATGAAAGGAGGAGTGAGAATGTTAACAGAATATTTTGAATTGATAAAAAGTGAATTAATGAGTGGAATAACAATAGTTGGATATATTTTAATACTGCACACATTAATTACCACTATTCTTTCAGAAATTATTAGTACTTTACTTAATTTTAAAGATAAACGGTCGAATAAGAGCAAAAAAAGCGATAAATGCAGTAAAAAATGAAAATTGTGATTCATTAAGAGCTATAGAAAAAAAATACTAATATGAATGTAAGTATGCCTAATTTTAACATTAATAAATTAATTTTATCAAAGGTTTCATAAGATATAGCTTTTCTCTTATAACCTAAGAAAAATGCTAAAGTAGGAAGACCGAATATTAGGATAGTAAATATTAATATTCCTAATGCTATTGACATTGTATTCATATTAATATTATCTATCATTTTTAAAAGAACGCTATCGTATCCTTTACTTTTTAAGTATATGAAATATTTATAGAAAAAATTTAAACATAAAAAAGGTAAAAGGATAGCGAGCAATGCAATTTCACGAATAAATTGTAATTTAGAATTATTCATATAATTCACCTCCTTTGGTGTAATTATACCATAAATTAAAGAAAGGAGGAGTGGAGATGGAGATTTATACAGAATTTGTTACAACTGTGCTAAATGGACTTATAACAATAGTTATTACTACCTTAACAATGATATTATATCATTTTAGGAAAATTAACAAATTAATTAATAACATGTTTACTTAATTAAAAGAAGTGTATAAAAATTAGGAGGACTAAGAAAGGAGATAAAGAAAATTATATTTCTAGATGATACTTATTTTGAAGATTGTGTTTTATCTAATGATATTCCAAAAGAAATAACCGAAGTTTCAAGTAGTTTTGTGAAGTTAAACTTTGATAAATCGACTATTGAATATGTAAATTTAGATTACATACAATTAATTGTACCTAAGAATTTAAAAGTTATATCTTCAAGGGGAAAAAAGGATGACAACGATTAACGAATTTATAGCATTTATGATCTTTGAGATATGTTACTTAGGATTAATGTTTTATATTACAGACAATTTATCGTTTTTTAAACAATTTTTGTGGAATAGAAGGAGGAGTGAGAATGAAAACTAAAACAAAAATAGCACTAACATTATTAACTATTGGAGTAGTTACTAAAGTAGTGCTAAGTACTAAACACTTTCTAACGTTTTATGAAGAGAACAGTAAATTATATGCTGAGTCTTGGTTACAGTTAGATGTGTTTGATAGAAGTTATTGTTTTTCAAAAAATAAAAAGGAAATTATTTCTTAATCCATTTATTTCCTGATTTTTGAGTAGGTGGTAAACGGTCGCCTTGGTCTATGCGGACAGTTCTACCTTTGTGAACAGCTCCACCACGAGGTCCTACTTCTTTGTAAGTTCCTGCGGGCTTGTTGTCTGTTCCGGGTTTGATTAACTCTTTAGCCATATAATTCACTTCCTTTCTTTTTAAGATATATTCCCTAGAAAAATAAGAAGTAGAAGGTTTAGATTTCCGAGAAATATTCAAACATATTATAACATTAAAGTAATGAAAGGTCAAAGATATATGAAAGCATTGCCAGCAACAATTAAAAAATAAAGGAATGATGATTTATATGTTGTTAAAAGAGACAGGAATGTTCGAGGCAATATCACATTCAATGCACAGAGGGAAAAAATCTAGTTCTAAGTTAGATAATGCAGTTAGAGTAGCTAAGGTACTTGATATATAATTAAATAAATTTAAAGAGTAATCAGTATGTATAACGCATATCAACAGAAGTTAAATGAGTTTGATAATTGGTTTTAGAAAAGTAATCTAAGAACTTTTCTAAAGATAGATGGATATATATAATAATTCAATGTTTAGCTTTAAGATTAAGAGAGTTGATATAATTGTTATGAATTCATATTGGAAACAACTGAAACTAATATGAATTATAATAAAGTTAGAATCTATAACTACACAAATGAGACAAAGTCTAAGAAAATAAATAAGATTATATAAATATAATACAATACTTTGTTATTTGGTTCTAAAGATTTAGCATTGTTGAAGATGGACATGAGTTTTAAGTTCATTATTCCATATTTCTTATTATGATTATAGTCTAATCTTATAAATGTATTATTTTATTAAGGTAATTCATAGTATCCTTTTTTCTTTACTTACATAAGTAAAGTCTTTATTAGCAATATTTCTGTAATTATGGTATAATTAATAAATATTATTAATAGTGAATAATATTTATTTTAAAATAGGAGGATATTATGAACGTTTTTAGAAAAAAATCAATTGACTCTATTTTAGCAGAGTCAAGAAATAAGACGTTAAATCCCACGATGAAGACTATGGATTTAGTTCTATTCGGTATAGGGGCTATTATTGGATCAGGTATCTTAGTTTTAACTGGTAAGGCTTCAGCGGAAGCAGGACCAGCAGTTATATTTTCTTTCCTAATTGCAGGATTAGCTTGTTGTTTAGCGGCGTTATGTTATGCCGAACTTGCTTCTACAATCCCGTCAAGTGGTAGTACATATACTTATTTATATGTATCAGTTGGTGAAATTGTAGCGTATGCGATAGGTTGGGTATTAATAGGTGGATATGTTCTTACTGCCGCAACAGTAGCGAATGGTTGGTCAAGTTACTTTTCACGCCTATTAGCAGGTTTAGGTATAGAAATTCCTAAAGAGTTTTATACATTACCAGCAGCTGGTGGATATGGTAACATTCCAGCGATAATTATTGTATTATTAATTACTTTCATCTTATCAAAAGGTACTTCAAGTAGTAAACTTGTAAACAATTTTATGGTAGCTGCAAAAGTAGGTATTGTTGTTTTATTCATCGTAGTTGGTGTATTTTATGTAGAACCAACTAACTGGACAAATAACTTTGCACCATCAGGTTTCTCAGGAGTTATGTTAGCCGCGACTACTGTATTCTTCGCGTACTTAGGATTTGATGCGATTTCTACTTCAGCTGAAGAAACAATCAATCCAGAAAAAGCTTTACCAAAAGCTATTATTATTACAATGTTAGTTTGTACAGCATTCTATATTCTAGTATGTTTAATACTTACTGGAGTTGTTCAATATAATAGACTTGGAACAGGAGATGCCTTAGCATTTGTGCTAGAAGAAGTAGGTCAAAATAAAGTAGCTGGTATCGTATCTCTTGGAGCGGTAATTGGTCTTATGGCTGGTATATTATCGTTCATATATGCGGGAATCCGTATTACATATACGATTGCACGTGATGGATTATTACCAGAAAAATTAACTAAAGTTAATAAAAATAAAGTACCAAGTACATTAACATGGGGATTAGGAATCTTAACAGCGTTATTAGCAGGTTTCTTACCATTAGGAAAACTAGCCGATCTAGCTAATGTAGCATCAATTATTGCTTTCGCATTAGTAAGCTATACAACTATAGTATTCTACAAAAAATTCCCAGACATAAAACGTGGATTTAGAGTACCTGGTATGCCAATTTTACCGATTATTTCTATTATCTTATTTGGAGCATTACTATATAGTGTTACACTAACAACATGGATAATCTTTGTTGTTTGGGTTATTGTAGGTATGATCGTGTACTTTACATTCTCATATAAAAACAGTAAGTTAAAGTAGAATAGAAATAACATGTAATCTGATTCGATGTTTAAAATTAAAAGGAATCGTGAGTAAAAATCTCATGATTCTTTTTTTTATGAATTAGAAATGTTCAAAAGGAAGATTAATAGATAAATTATTTAATTAAGTTGAGGAGAATATAACTAACAAAATATAATGATATGATGAAAATTTATACTGGAATATACGTTGATTATAGTAAATTTGTGAAAAATAATGATATAAAAAAAGAAAATTTAATAAATAATTAGTTATAACACATAGATACAAATTGTATTATCGAAATTCAGTAATTTTCAATATATAATAAATAGTTATAGTGAACCACTATAATTAATTAATTTTGTATAATAGTTTTACTGAAGGAGAAAACTTATATATTTTAAGCAAATAATTTTGTATATGTTAAATTGTGTAATGATAAAAATAGTTGTAGTATAATCATACAACAGCTATATTTGAAAAGTAAAACAGCTGTTTTCAAATTTCTTTTCCAAGAAATAATTAACACTTATTTTCAAAAAGTTTAATATTAAATTATTTTAAGAAAGTTTAATTTATCAGTTTTTATAGGGTTTAAATAGTAAAAAAATAAAGAAAATATTTTCACTAAAACTTTCATCGGAAAAACGCTTTCATTATTAAAGAAACTGTGTTATTATATAAGTACAGAAAAAAATTAGGAGGTAAGGGAAATGATTATCGGAGTACCAACTGAAATAAAAAACAATGAAAGTAGAGTGTCTGCTATACCGGGAGTAGTACATGAGTTAGTACTAGATGGCCACACTGTATATGTAGAAAAAGGAGCAGGATTAGCTTCAGGTATTTCAGATGCTGAATATGAAGAGGCAGGAGCTGTTCTATTAGAAAAAGCTGAAGATGTGTGGAATAAATCGGACTTAATCTATAAAGTAAAAGAACCAGTACCATCTGAGTATAAATATTTTAGAAAAGGGTTAATTATTTATACTTATCTACACTTAGCTGCAGATCCTGAATTAACAAAAGAAATGGTAGATAAAGGAACTATCGGTATTGCTTTTGAAACAGTAAAAGTAGGAAGAGGGTTACCATTACTTAGACCAATGAGTGAAATTGCGGGAAGAATGGCAGTACAAGAAGGAACAAGATTCTTATCAAAAGTTCAAGGTGGTAAAGGTATCTTATTACAAGGGGTTCCAGGAGTTCAACCAGGACATGTAGTCATTATCGGTGCAGGTGTAGCAGGTACTGCTGCGGCAACAGCGGCCGTAGGGCTTGGAGCACGTGTAACAATGATCGATGTAAACTTAGATGCATTAACAGAATTATCACACATTTTCGGTGGTAAAATTGAAACTCTTTACTCTAATAAATTTAATATTGCCAATGCTATTAAAACAGCTGATTTAGTAGTAAGTACAGTATTAATCCCAGGAGCAAAAGCACCTAAATTAGTAACTAAAGAAATGGTTAAAGATATGCCAGACGGTGGTGTAATTGTGGACGTAGCGATTGACCAAGGTGGTACAACTGAATACACTGAAGGACGTCCAACAAGTCATGACAATCCAATATTCGTTGAAGAAGGAGTATTACACTACTCAGTAGCTAATATTCCAGGAGCAGTAGCACAAACATCAACTTATGCACTATGTAATGCAACTGCTAAATACGTTAAAGTTATCGCGAAATTAGGTGTTAAAGAAGCTGTGGCTAAATTCCCAGAATTAGTACCTGGTGTTAACGTAGCTAATGGAAAAGTTACTTTCAAAGCGGTTGCTGATGATTTAGGATATGAATATACTCCAGTAGAAGCAGCTTTGTAATATAATAGTGAAATTAAAAAAATAAGAAATAGTTGGAAATTTGTATAAATAGAGTGCTCTATCTGTTATAGAGCACTCACTTATTGTATAAAGGGTTACAGTTGTAAAAATTATAATCAAAAAAATATAAAAATAGTAATATATTTATTGATGAATTTCATAAAGGCTTACATAAAACCAAGTAACTGTAGTAAAAGGTTTACAACTATGCTATAATTTAATTAAAGAATATTAGTAGGGAGAATATTTAAATAAAAAATAGGAGGATTTATTATGAGTTATTTAAGAAAAAAATCAGTTGAATCTATTTTAGCAGAAGCTAGAAGTAAAACTTTAGCTCCGACTATGAGAACGATGGACTTGATTCTATTCGGTATTGGGGCGATTATAGGGTCAGGGATTCTAGTATTAACTGGTAAAGCTTCAGCAGAAGCAGGACCAGCGGTAATCTTCTCATTCTTAATCGCAGGGGTTGCCTGTTGTTTAGCAGCACTTTGTTATGCGGAGCTAGCTTCAACAATTCCATCAAGTGGTAGTACATATACATACTTATATGTGTCAATTGGTGAAATTGTAGCCTATATTATAGGTTGGGTACTAATAGGAGGATATGTTCTTTCTGCAGCTACTGTATCAAATGGTTGGTCAAGTTACTTCTCTCGTCTACTGGCAGGTCTTGGTGTAGAACTCCCTAAAGTATATTACACATTACCGTCAGAAGGAGGATATGGTAACATTCCAGCTATCGTAATTGTATTATTAATTACATTCTTACTATCAAGAGGTACATCAAGTAGTAAACTTGTAAATAACCTTATGGTAGCTGCAAAAGTTGGTATCGTAATCTTATTCATCGTTGTTGGATCAATGTACGTTGAACCAACACACTGGACAAACGATTTTGCACCTACAGGTTTCTCAGGGGTAATGTTAGCAGCCACTACAGTATTCTTTGCTTACCTTGGATTTGATGCGATTTCTACATCAGCAGAAGAAACAATCAATCCAGAAAAAGCTCTACCAAAAGCTATCATTGTCACTATGATCGTATGTACAGCATTCTACATCTTAGTATGTTTAGTGTTAACAGGGGTTGTTGAATACAACCGTCTTGGATCTGGGGATGCATTAGTATTTGTACTTGAAGAAGTTGGTCAAAACAAAGTTGCGGGTATTGTTTCTCTAGGGGCAGTAATCGGACTTATGGCTGGTATCTTATCATTCATGTATGCAGGTATCCGTATCACTTATACAATTGCACGTGATGGATTATTACCAAAAGTGTTCACTAAAGTTAATGACAACAAAGTACCAAGTACAGTTACATGGTCTCTAGGATGCTTAACAGCAGTATTAGCTGGGTTCTTACCATTAGGAAAATTAGCAGAACTTGCTAACGTAGCTTCTATCATCGCATTCGCATTAGTAAGTTACACTACTATCGTATTCTACAAAAAATTCCCAGATGTTAAACGTGGATTTAGAGTACCAGGTATGCCAGTATTACCAATTATCTCAATTGTATTATTCGCAGCTTTACTATACAGTGTTACATTAACTTCATGGATTATCTTCTTCGTATGGGTAATCGTAGGATTAATCGTATACTTCACATATTCTTATAAACATAGTAAAATTGAATAGAATATAAAAATAAGAATCGACTATAACTTTTAGGTTATAGTCGATTTTTTATGTTCAAAATTATAACGTATATAGTAATAAATTTTTTATAAATTATGTATTTGACCAGAGATTTCTTTTGTTACTTTTTGCTTTATTTTGTGCTTTTTTATACTTATCTAAGTATCTTGTATCAGGTGGTTTTACATATTTTATTTCAGCCAGACCTGCCAGTAATAACTCTTCTTGAATATTTTTTCCATCTGCATAAACATAGCACAATGCTCTGTGATATTTGTCTTCTTTCTCATAAACATCAAATTCAATTTCAACATCTTTAGCATTAGATAATAATTTTCCATTTAGTTCACTAGCTTCTGGTCCATATTTCTGAACCTCTACGCCAGCTTTTACCGTCTCAGGTGTATCAATTAATAAATATCTTACCTTTAATTCTTTGTTGTTGAAGTTAACAATAATAGTATCACCATCTACTTTTTTTATAAGTTTAACTTTATACTTAGTCTTATCTCCCTTGATAAAAACTCCATTAATAGTTGCTTCTCTATAACTTTCACCAGTATGATTAGTTATCAAAGCGATAATTAAAAATATTGCCGTGAAAAAAGTAAAGAAAATAATAAATACCTTTTTATTCATAATGATTCCCCCTCAATATTAATTTTAACACTTTTGAAGATTGGGATAAAGTTATATCAGTTTTAATAATAAAAAATAATAAATTCAAACCCAAAAACAATAATGACCACCCCTGAAAAGGGGTGGTTTTCTCTTCGGGTATAACCCTTTGTTACTAACACGCACCTCAAGGCGCTGGCTTTCACATTCGTTCAAGCCCTATTGTATATTAACGCCCGCTACCCGTCAAACGGGTTTATCTATTTTTTCTTACTTCCAAATGGATTTGTATATTCTTTTGTTGTCAATTTGTCTATTGAAATGTCATGCGTTTTCTTGTTCTCTGA
>CAKMQF010000068.1 GCA_927911745.1 uncultured Gemella sp. | reverse complement strand
TTTGTTATAAAAATAAAAAAAAAAAAAAAAAAATACATATATATTTTCTTATATTTTAGATATTTTTAAAACTAAATAGTCCACCATTAAAAAAATATATTTAATGTTTTAAATTTTTCTTTTTCATAAAATAAGTAACCTCACCATAGCTTTCATATGAATTTTCGTAATTAAAATAAACACTACTTTTACAATATGTAAAGTAGTGTTTATTTTAAAAATATTTAATGTATTAATTTACTATCTTTTTTCCAAAGCTTAATGACGTAATTAATAGTAATGCACCTAATACTGCACCAATTACTAATGCTAATAGATACATAGGCCAATTACTTACAGCACCTGCTGCGATAGCGAAGATCCCTCCGTGAGGAGCTTTTGATACAGCTCCAAAAGTCATACTTAACGCTCCAGCAATACCACTTGAGATGAATAATGGTGGAATAACACGTGTTGGGTTACTTGCTGCGAACGGAATAGCACCTTCTGTGATGAATGATAATCCCATTACGTAGTTAACTAACGCTCCACTACGTTGAGTTTTTGGCCAGATGTTTTTGTTAATTGTTGCTGAAACAGCAATTGCTAACGGAGGTACCATACCACCGATCATAACCGCAGCCATCACATCACTTCCTGCTGAACCTGCAGATGTCAGTAATGCTGTACCTGTTACGTAAGCAGCTTTGTTAATTGGACCACCCATGTCAATAGCCATCATCGCAGCTACTACGAATCCAAGGATGAATTTACCGCTTCCATTAAGACTTTCGATAAAGTGTTTTAACCCTTCCATTACACTTGCCATCGGCGCGTTGATTAGGAAGATCATTAGTAATCCCATAATTAGTGACCCTAAGATAGGGAATAGGAAGATTGGTTTAATACCATCTAATGAACGTGGCATCCAGCTGAATGAAATTTTTAATACTTGGATAATACCACCAGCTAAGAACCCGGCTACTAACGCTCCTAAGAATCCTGAAGGAGTGTACGCTAATAAATCACTTTTCAGACCTAAAATACTTGGATCTGCTAAAATACCACCGATCATACCAACGATGAATCCAGGACGGTCAGCAATAGAACGACCGATGAATCCAGCTAGGATTGGTAACATCATACTAAATGAAATTTTACCGAAGTAGAATAATACTTCTGCAACTTTGTTGTAAGATGGATCTTTCGGATCAAATGAGTTAATACCCCAGATGAATGATAATGCAATAAGAATACCACCAGCTACTACGAATGGTAGCATGTTACTTACACCTTCCATTAGGTGTTTGTAAGCACGACGTCCGATACTTTCATTTGCTGAAGAATCTTCTGAAGCATCTACAGCTCCGTCATGTTTGTAGATAGGAGCTTTTCCATCTAAGATTGTTTGAATAAGTTCTTCTGGTTTGTTAATTCCATCAGCTACTTTTGTTATAATTGTTGGACGCCCATCAAAACGTGCAACTTCTACTTTTTTATCAGCCGCAACGATGATTCCCGCCGCTCTTTCGATATCTTCTTTTGTAAGTTTGTTTTCTACACCGATTTGACCATTTGTTTCTACTTTAACATCTAACCCCATCGCTTTAGCTGTTTCTTTGATTTTTTCTGCAGCCATGAATGTGTGAGCAATACCTGTTGGACAAGCTGTTACCGCAATGATATATGGTTTTTCTCCACTTGGAGCTGCTTGTTTTTCTTCTTTTGGAGCTTCTGTTTTCGCTACGAAGTCTGCAAATACTTTTTCTACATCTGCTTTCGTAGTAGCTTTATCTAATCCTGCTTTTACATCTGCATCCATAAGAGCCTGTGATAATGAAGCTAAAGCTTTAAGATGCTCGTCTGCTCCACCGTCTGGCGCACAGATCATAAAGATATGTTTGGCAGGTTTTCCATCAAAACTTTCCCACTCAACACCTTCATCACTTTTCGCATAAACGATCATCGCTTTATCGAAGTCTGCACTTTTTGCATGAGGGATAGCTACGTTTTCTCCCACTCCTGTAGTCGATTGAGCTTCACGAGCTAGCAAGGCATTTAAGAAGTTTTCTTTGCTAGCGATAATATTTTTTTCCACTAACATAGTTGTTAGTTTATCCAGAGCTTCTTTTTTGTCAGCAGCGCTGAATCCGAATTGAACTAAGTCATAATTTAGAACATCTGTTAATTTCATTTCTTTCTCCTTTGTTAATTATATATTTCCGAGGAAATATTTTATTTTTTCTATAAATAATTTATTAAAATTTTATTTTAATTTCTTAACTTCGATTTGTGGTAGTAATTCTTCAATTAGCTTTTTACTTCCTACTCCTACTGAGAATGATGTCGCACCACCTGCAGCCGATGCATAGCGTAGGGCTTC
Source organism: uncultured Gemella sp. (assembly GCA_927911745.1). Lineage (GTDB taxonomy): Bacteria > Bacillota > Bacilli > Staphylococcales > Gemellaceae > Gemella. The sequence continues at coordinate 7,530 of CAKMQF010000068.1, read as the reverse complement.
TTGGTAGTCTTTTGTTTCGTTGTATTTTGCAACGAACATCGCAAGCATACTATCTCCTGCCGCAACCGTCGATACTATCTTACCTTTAGCTACATTAACTTCGAATACTTCTTTATCTTCAGTTAATAGTAAAGCTCCGTCTGCTCCACGTGAAACAAGGACGTTTTTCGCACCACGTTCTTGTAGTTTTTCAGCATATTGTAAGATTTCTTCTATACTATTTAAAGTTACTCCAAACATTTCACCAAGTTCAAATTCATTCGGCTTAACTACAAACGGTTTGTATTGAAGTGTGTCTAACACTAACTCTTTATTACTGTCTACAACTAACGTCGCTCCTGATGCTGATACTCTCTTAGCGATTGCTTTAAAGTCTTCAACACCCATTCCCGCGATAACATTACCTGATAAGAATACTACATCTTCTTTCGTCAACACTTCTAATTTTGTAAAGAAGTCGCTCACGTTATCTAGGTTTACACTACTACTTTGACCATTAATTTCAGTCTCAGTTTCTGTAGTTAATTTCATGTTGATTCTAGTCGCTCCACGTGTTTCTACAAAATCATGTTTTACGCCTAAGTTATCTAGTTCTGATTTTATAAAATACCCTGTAAATCCTGCGACAAATCCCCACGCTTTACTATCAACACCAACGTTGTTTAGTAAGATAGAGATGTTAATACCTTTTCCACCCACTACGTACTTCGCTTCTTGGGTTCTATTTAGCTTTCCAAGTGCAAAATTTTCTGCCGTCGTCAGCATGTCAACAGCTGGATTTAAAGTAATTGTATAATACACTGTTATTCCTCCTTTATACTTTTTACTTCTATTATATTTTTAAATTTCTTATATTGTTCTGGAACTTCATAAGACACGATGGTTACATCATCTAATTCGGCAAATTTTTGGAATTTTCTATGACCGAATTTTGACTTATCAGCAAGAATGTATTTTCTCTTACCATTTTTTAACGCCGTCGCTTTGATAAACGCTTCATTTTCTTCAGCCGTCGTCACACCAAAAGTTTCATCTATCCCATTACAACCTACAAAACACATATCAAAGCTGTATTTCTTCAGTTGTTCGATAGCGACCGAACCGATGACAGCTTGTGTAGAATGTTTTATCGTTCCACCTAATATTATTGTATGAATTTTGTTATTAATAAGTTTCGGTAAATGATATGTTGAATTCGTCACAACAGTTATTCTTCTATCACGAAGGTATTCTATCATTTCATATGTGGATGTCCCAGCATCTAAGTAAATCGTTTGCCCTGATTGTAAGATATTATCGCAAATGTACTTCGCAACTGCTCTTTTTTCCTGTAGGAAGTCTGCACGTTTTGCTTCGACACTTTCTTCACTACCTCGGGCTACCGAGCGTTTCATCGCACCACCGTGTGTTCTATATAATAAATTTTTATCTTCTAGATTCGTAAGATCACGTCTTATCGTAGCTTCTGAGACATTACAATGCTCCATCAACTCCTTTAGATTCAATGAACCTTTTTCATCTAATAAATCTAAAATTTTATTCCATCTTTCATTCAACATTTTCTTCTCTTCTAACTCCCATGATTATTATATCTAATATAATATAGCTATTCAATCAAATTCAAGCAAAAACACTCATAAATAATCAAAATAAATGATTAAAATGAGTGTTTTATTTTTAATATTTGATTGTTTTTCTAAATGATGAGCGATTTTTTATTTTCATATTTGTTTCTAAGGTTTTTCATAATATGCGAGTAATCTTGCATCAGACCAGTTTTTTTGAAATTATTATCGTAAAAATTTTCCCCAAGAAACAGATGAGCGATTTTTCATTTTTCTACAATAGTCAGTAGAATCAAAAATATGTGTTTCAATTATTTTTTACTCATCTAAACTCTACACTTCCCTAATTCAATTTTTTACTACTCGTAAGTATTATACTCTTGAGTAGTAAAATTAACAAATATGAAAATTAATAAGAACTCCCAATAGAAAAAGGTTCAAGTTTGTACCTGAACCTTTTTATTGAACTACTAGATCAACTTATTAATTATCTTCTTTTTTTGAAAGCAACTTCTTCTTCAGCTCTGTTAAGCTTTTGAAGTCTTCTGCTTCTTGCTCCACCAGCAATTGCCGTAGTTTCTGCTTGGTGAGTTTCTTCAACTTGAGGAGCTGGAGTTTCTACTACTGGTGCAGTTTCCACTTGTGGCGCTACCTCTACGTGTTGTTCTGGTGCAACATGTACTTCTTGAGAAGCTTGCACTGGACGTTCTTCTTGAACTTCATTCACAACAGCTTGTTCTTGTACTCCATGTTGCACATTTGGATTAAACCCTTGTGGTTGTCTTCCGTGCTGCGCGTTTGGATTGAACCCTTGTGGTTGTCCTCCGTGTTGTGCGTTTGGATTGAACCCTTGTGGTTGTCCTCCATGTTGCGCGTTTGGATTGAACCCTTGTGGTTGTCCTCCGTGCTGCACGTTTGGATTGAACCCTTGTGGTTGTCCTCCGTGTTGCGCGTTTGGATTAAAGCCTTGCGGTTGTCCTTGGAATCCTTGTTGTGGACGTCCTTGTGGTGCATTTGGATTAAAGCCTTGCGGAGCTTGCCCTTGGAATCCTTGTTGCGGGCGTCCTTGTGGTGCGTTCGGATTAAATCCTTGTGGCGCTTGCCCTTGGAATCCTTGTTGTGGACGTCCTTGTGGTGCATTCGGATTAAATCCTTGTGGTGCTTGTCCTTGGAACCCTTGTTGCGGGCGTCCTTGTGGTGCGTTTGGATTGAATCCTTGTGGTGCTTGTCCTTGGAATCCTTGATTCATACCATTGTTGAATTGTGGTTGATTCAGAATTGGATTACCGAATTGATCATATTGAACTGGTTGTCCAAATGGATTTGCAAATTGGCTATAGTATTGTTGAGCTTGCGGTGTTTGTCTTAAGAAAAATCTAGCAAACTCACTGTTTGAGTTAGTTTCTGCCGCGTTTGATGGTAGTGACATTAACACAAAGAAGAATACAATAGTATAAACCGGAGTTAATAAATACACTGAGAAATAACTTAAAATGTAATATAAAGCTGTTAAAATAACAATTCCCCATGTTGCAAAACCTACATCACGTAGTCTTCTTGCAAAACTTGCAGTTAGAGGTAAAATTAAAATAAGTCCAGCTATAATAATAAATATTCCGAATGCTAATCCTGTTTGAAGAGTAGATACTCCATCACTTAACGCTCCTCCACTTAATAGGTAATCTGAGCTGCGGCTTGATTTTCTACCAATACTAGTAATTGAAGAAAACATACCTTGGAATACTATAACTGTTAGTAAGATAAGTCCCCCTAAAATACTCCCTACAGGAAACCAGTGTCCAGATACAGATGTATAACCTGTGAAGTCCACGAACCCTTTAAAGAAGTCTTTAAAAGAAGAACCATAAGTAACATGTTTACGTCTTTGGTCTATCATAAAACCCTCCTATTGTAATAAAGATAAATTATATAACTATAATATAATAAAGAGTAACTATAGTCAATTGAAATATGGTTATTCTCTGTAATTTTACAACCTTTAGAAAATCAAATAAAGGTTAATTCTACACTATATTTTACATTACACTTCCTTTTCAGCTACAATGCCTTTCAACAAAATAAACCTTAGATTTTTTATTACCTAAGGTTTAAGTTACATTCTATATTTCTGTTTTTTCCAACACTTCTCGCGCTTCTTTTATAACATCTTCTATTATGTTCTTAACCGGACGAATCTCACTAACTAGTCCTGCGATTTGCCCTGCCATAACAGAACCATTTTCTACGTCACCATCGTAAACAGCTCGTCTTAATGACCCTAGCGTTAGTTCTTCTAATTCCATAAGAGTAGATGATTGTGCTTCTAATTCGTGATATTTTTTTGTAAGTTCATTTTTAATACCACGAACAGGAGCTCCAAATTTTTCTCCAGTTAATGTAGTAGATGTATCAACCGCTTCTAATATCATATTTTTATATGTATCTGTCACGGGACATTCTTCTGAAGCTAAAAATACAGTTCCCATCTGAACTCCACTCGCTCCTAAGCAATATGCAGCAGCCATTCCACGTCCATCAGCAATACCACCAGCCGCGATTACAGGTATATTCACCGCACTCGTTACCTGTGGTAGTAGCGCCATAGTCGTGCTAGTCCCAACGTGACCTCCAGCTTCCATACCTTCTACAACGACTGCATCACAGCCTAACTCTTCCATTTTCTTCGCTGCCTTCACAGAAGGGATAACTGGAATAACTTTTATCCCAGCTTCTTTTAAGCGTGGCATGAATTTTCTAGGTGTTCCTGCCCCTGTTGTGACGATTTTGACACCTTCTTCAATAACAACATCGATTATTTCATCGATATTCGGCATCATAAGCATTAGATTAACTGCAAAAGGTTTATCTGTAAGTTCTTTACACAGTCGAATCTCTTTACGTAGTTCTTCTGGACTCACTCCTCCTGAGGCTAGTATTCCTAACGCCCCTGCATTAGATACTGCTGAAACAAGTTCATATCTCGCTATTTGGGCCATCGCTCCTTGAAAAATTGGATACTTTATCCCTAAAAGATTAGTAATTGTCATAACTATTCTCCTTTATCGATTTTTTATTTTTGATTCCACCTGACTACTCTTTCTAAAAAATACTCTTAATCATCTTATTAGAAAATAAATCTAGCAACTACGTAGCAAACTATCATTAAAATCACCGATGATAAGAAGCACGCTGTGAATACTCGCAAACCACGTTCTTTAATAACTTTAAAGTTAACACTCATACCAAGAGCTGCCATTGCCATACCTAAGAAGATATACGCTGCATCAACGAAGAAAGGCGCTAATGGTTTTAAGAAAGTAACATAACTTCCTAAGATACTCATAAAGATAAATCCTAGAATAAAGTACGGCATCGGAACTTTACCTTTCGTTTCATCTTGAGTCTTTTTATTAACTACAATTAGCACTCCTGCAACGACTATAAGCATAAGCACGCGAGATAACTTAGTAAGAATCGCAGCATCTAATGCTACTTGCCCTCCTGCGCCTCCTGCCGCAACTGCGTGAGCTATCTCATGAAGACTTCCTCCAGTAAATACTCCGTAGTTATACGCATCGAGACCTAGATAAGGCTGCAAAGTTACTTCTATCAAGGTAAATACTGTACCTAAAATTGCAACGACCGCAACAGCTAGAACACTATTATCAGTCTTCGCACGAAGTTGACCACTTACCCCCATAACTGCCGCAGCTCCACAGATACCACAACCACACGAAGAAAGCAAAGCAAGTTCATGATCAACTTTAAACGCACGACACATAAAGTAAGTTAAAGTAATCATAAATAGTACAATAAAGAAGGCAACGACTAATGTTTTCTTCCCTTCAGCTAAAAGTCTATCCAACGCTAGCTTAAATCCTAGTAAAATTATTCCAAGACGTAAGAACTTATTGCTTATAAACGGAATATCCGCCTTAACCTGTTCTTTCAATCCGTTTGATGTTTGTAGCGCCATACCGATAACAAGTGCAATTACCAAGTGTCCAAAAAGTTTTAACGCTGGTACTTGCGCAAGATATTTCGCGGCTAACGAAATAACTAACATTATACCTAAGGTATAATAAAAATTAACACTCTTAAATCTTTCCATAAAAGATTTCCCCCTTTTTATAATATTTTGTAAAAAAGTACATATAGTTTAATTATACTACTTCCCGTACTTCTCTTCAAGGAATCATAAGAATTAATAACGTCCATCAATGGTTTTTCAAATAAAAATTTCTAAAATTCTCTAACAACAAAGAAAGACGTAACTTTCAAAGCTACGTCTTTTATAATTCTATTATCCTAATAGTACAAACAAGTAGTGGGCTACAATTCCTGCGACTATACCTCCTATTGTGTGTGAAAGAATGGCTTTTGAAGATAATTTTCTAACTCCAAGTGCATCCATCATACCGATGTGTGTACTTAAGTATCCACTCCAGCACATTCCCATCGCTGTAAATACTGCGATATCGTTTGGTCCGATAAGACCGCTTCTTAAAAATTCTGGCACTAGAGAAATCGCTCCTCCTACAGCTCCTAACGCTGTGATTGGGAAGGCAATCGCCTCTGCAGAATGGAATCCAAATAGTGGTTCAAGTATAAATCTTAATTTTTCACCTAACCAAGGTAGGAATCCCACACCTTCATAAGCCGCTCCAGTATATCCTCCAGCAGGCATTTTAAATGTTAACATCATTACAAAAGTACAAACGATAAGCACTCCTGGAATAATAGCCATACCCATTTCTACTCCGACTTTACCACCCTCTAAGATAGTATCAAGAGTACGTTGGAATAAATTACCATCACGTACGATTCTAACTTTATCCAATGATTGACCTTCGACTTCGGCTTCTACAACTGAATCTTCAGCTTCATCTCCGTAGTATTTCTTAGTTTGTCTTAACATTAGACGCACACTTATTATACTACCTATAATAGCTCCGACATTTCCAATAATCGCCGCTTTCACAAAACCAGCTCCTTGTCCCATCATAAACATCGTTACAATAAGCCCCATACCGAATGCTGTCCCAAGGTTACATAACGCTGGAACTTGGTATTTTTTGAAGAACGCTATAAAACGTTTATCTTTCGAGAATGGAATAATTGCTGGGTTATCTGATAAATACGTCGCTACTGCTCCAGTTACACTGGCCCCAGGCATTCCCCAAAGAGGTTTCATAAGCGGTGCAAATATTTTATTAATTAACGCTATCGCCCCAAACTCTGATAACAGAGCACTCATTGCTCCGGCAATAACAGCCATCGCCATAATGAAAAATACTGTATTCAGTAATAAATCATGAGCTGTTGCCATCATTGTTTTAAACATAAGCGGTGTTCCCATTTTTCTCGCCATAAGTCCAAATATTGAGAAGAATATCGCTAAAAAGACAAATGTTTCCAAACTTATAGCCTTTTTAACAACTACATTCTTTTTATGTTTTTTTGTTGTTTCTTCGCTCATAAAAAAATCTTCCTTTCATATATTTTTTGTTCTAATATTTTATTTTCAACTTCAATCTCCTTAAACTGTAATAATACAATTTAATTTATACATTATACCATAAAACCTTTGGTGCCGCAACTATTTGGACAATGAGGTAACTAATTAAAGTACAATTTTCAGAATACAACGATTTTTCAAGATATTATAGTTAATTATCCTCGTGTATTTCTAACCATTTTTTTCACTATACTCTAAAATTTCCCATTCTTTTGTAAAGATTAATTTTTTATAAATTTTTATTATTTTATATATCTTTTATCTTAACATTTTTTACAGTTTTTAATCTATAGATTGATATTTTAGATTAAAACAACAATATTTATTATTCTAAATATTCACAAATGAAAAATTTTTTTGAATTTATACCACTTTATGTAAGCTAGATTGATTGCTAATAACATGCCTTTTTTGGTAGAATTAAGATGGCAACAAAAAAATGTTATA
>CAKMQF010000067.1 GCA_927911745.1 uncultured Gemella sp. | reverse complement strand
TCGTGATGAACTTGGGGTAGATATTTCGTATGAAGATTTACCTGGAATTCAAAAGGAAATAGTAAGAAGAGCTAATGAGGCTGCGAAAGTAGTAATTTTAACTACTCAAATGTTGTATTCTATGGTTTACAATCCAAGACCGACTAGAGCCGAAGTATCTGATGTTGCGAATGCAATTTTCGACGGTGTTGATGCGATAATGTTAACAGAGGAGACTGCGATTGGTGATTATCCATGTGAAGCGCTAGAAACAGTAGATAGAATTATAAGAACTGTTGAAAAAAATAATGCTGTTGATGCAGAAAGATTTGAAGTGGATGGATACAAAATGAGTATCTCTCATGCTGTTTCTATGACGACAAAACATCTTTTAGAAGCAGTTGATGTAAAAAAATATTGTAACTTACACGAAATCAGGAACAACAGCCCGTTTCATCGCGAGATATCGTCCAAATATACCTGTGCTAGCGGTTTTACCTGATAGGGAAAGTGCTAGAAAATTAATTATTACTAGAGGAATAGTACCATATATTGAACCTAAAATGTTGAGTATGGAAGAGATGTTAAGTAATGCTTCTGCATATTCTAAAGAAGTTGGACTAGCTGAAGTTGGAGATTCTATCCTAATAACTGCGGGGCAACCAGATACTGGAAAAGGTACTGTGCCACCTACAGATTTCGTATACATAAGTAAGGTTGATTAGTGAACTAATGATAGTTTATACATAGGAAACCCGGAATTACATGGGTTACAAGCTACTATATTAGTGAAGTATAACTAAAAGCCAAAATTATAAAAAGTATATTGAAGATATTTTGCATATGTTAATTGTAAAATATCTTCTTTTTTCTTCTATAAAAAATAGCACAACGCTTGCATTTTATGTTATAATTGAAAGTGGATTGCTATACGCATAAGAATAAGGGTTATATGCGTAGCGAGATATTATTAATTAAAGGAAGGAGATTATTTATGATAGCTGAATACTTATCAGGAGTAAGTACGCTAACACTAATTATTCATCTATTGGATATATTATTAGTTTGGTTTTTAGTTTATAAACTATTAAGTTTATTAAAAGGTACTCGTGGTATGCAACTTGTTAAAGGTATTTTAATTGTTATTGGACTAAAAATATTCTTTAACTTTATCGGATTTAAGACGATGACATACATTTTTGAACAAGTAGTGACTTGGGGAGTATTAGGTATAATGATTATATTCCAGCCGGAATTACGACGAGCTCTTGAATACATAGGAAGGGTACAGCTATCTAATTTCTTCAATATGAATTATAAAGATGTTCAGAAAGATTCTACTGAACAGATTATAAAGGCTGTTGTTGATTCATCTAGACATATGGCACGTCGAAGAATAGGTGCATTAATCGTACTAGAAAATAATACAGGTCTTGATGAATATGTTGAAAGTGGTATTACGGTCAATGCCGAGGTGACAAATGAACTTATAATTAATATTTTTATTCCGAATACACCTTTGCATGATGGCGCTATGATAATCGATGAGAATAAGATTCGCGCTGCAAGTTGCGTACTTCCTCTTTCGGATAATAGATCGATAGCTAGTAGTTATGGAACAAGACACCGTGCGGCTCTAGGATTATCTGAAGTTACAGATGCTATAATAATCGCTGTATCTGAGGAAACAGGGAAGATTAGTGTTTGTCAAAATGGAATTTTAACATCAGATTACTCAACAGACGATTTAGCTGATTACTTGGCGAAAAATTGGAAACAACAAGAAAAAATAATTAAATAAGAGGTGATATTATGCAACTAAAAGAAAATAATAAGTTAAAGTTAATATCATTTTTAATAGCGATACTATTGTTCCTATCGGTCAATGAGAATTTTAAAAACTTTTCGGTTCTTGGAGATAGTAGTAGTGATAATGCAACAGCTTGGGTAAGTGATGTGCCACTGGATGTTGATTATGACAGAGATAAGCTTTATGTAGTAGGTATTCCTAATACAGTATCTGTGAAATTATCTGGAACGAAAACAAAAGTTCAAAAGGAAAGTGTTGCTAAAAACTTCAAGGCGAAGTTAAATCTTAGGAATGCTCAAATAGGTGACGATCAAAAGGTTAGAATTGAGATTGATGGTTTAGAAAAAGGTGTTGAGGGTACCGCAGAACCATCTGTTATAACTATATCTATTAGAGAAAAAGCAACAAAAGAGTTTAGAGTTACACCGGTAGTTAAGAAAGAACGTTTACTGATTGGATATGAAGTAGATAATCTTAGTGTGACAAATGAAACAGTTAAGATTTCTGGTGCGATAGAAAGTCTTAATAGAATAAATGAGGTTCGTGCTGAGAGTGATACTCGTACGAAGCTTAATAGAAATACTAGAGAAGAAGCTAAGTTAGTAGCATACGATAGTGATTATAATAAAATCGAGGATATTCAAATAGAACCAAGTTCAACAGTTATGAATATAGAGTTGAAGAATATCGAAAAAGAAGTTCCACTAGAAGTAAATACTATAGGTAGTCTTCCTTCGGGATTCGAGCTTATTAGTGCGACTGCTGATGTTTCTAAAGTAGCTATTAGGGCGGAAGATGAAGCTACGTTGGCTAGAGTATCAGAGATGTTCGTTGATGTCGATTTAAGTGATGTTAAAGAAGAAACAGAAGAACGAAGTAATTTGAAGATTTATCCTAAAGAAAATGTTCGAATTGCGACGGATACACCGATTGTTAAAGTAACAATCAAGATAAGGAAAAAATAATTATGGCGGATAAAAAATTAATATTTATGGCTGTTAATATGCTTATTACAGTTTTTAGTTTAGCTATAATAATTGCGACAATGTTTATAGAAAATCAAAGGATTAAGACTACTGCGATTTTCGTAGCTATAACTATATTAATAGTTCAAAAAATAGTAGAGATAAAAGTAATCAAGGAAACTAGAAAAATCAGCATTTTGATATTATGTATTATTATTGCTGCAACATGTTACTTTGGTTATAGATTGTTTTAAAATATGTAAAAGAGCTGAGGGAGCGACTCGAAAATGTTTTTTTCGAGTTCTTCCCCACATAGTTTATTAATTGTCACAAACATCTTTATTAGATGTTTAGATATGGGTAAACTATTGTGATTACTTAGGATTTGGGTTTAGTCGACCCTAATGCTCTTTGGTAAATTTGTAGGAGATGTTATGGATAGACTATTTTCATCAAAAATATATATAAATCATAGATTTAAACTTATAATGTTACTGGATTTATTGACGGTTGCATTAGGTGTAGTAGCATCGATATTTTTAGGTAAGGCATCAAATCCATTTGCTATGTTAAATGACCACTATATTGAGATATTAGAATTTCTAGTGATTTCACTTGTTATATATACAATTAGTTTTTATTTATTTGGTACTAATAAATCATTATGGTCATACTTAGGTGTTAATGAGATAGTAAATATTTGTATTTCAGTAGTTCTAGGGGACTTGATTACGAGTATACTTTATCAGTATATGTTACCTGATACATTCTCAAATGTTAGATTTGCTATCTTTTCACCTTTATTAATTATAGCGGGTATGATGTTTACAAGAATGTTATATCGTGCCTTACGTGAAAGAGAAGCTGGTAAGTATGGTGCTAGTACTTATAAGAATACATTTATTATCGGTGCAGGAGATGCGGGATACATATTATTAAAAGAGTTATCTAAAAATAATATTTTCCGTGCGAATGTAGTTGGTCTTATAGATGATAATCGAAAAATTCTGTAATCAGTGGTGTTACAGTAGTTGGTACAACTTATGAAATACTAAAACTTATTCCGAAATATGAAGTAGAGCAAGTATTCTTGGCGATTCCTTCGATTAGTGCTTATAATAAAAATAGAATATTAAACGTTCTGAAAGAAGCTAATGTTAGTGTTAAGGTAATGAGTTCTGGTGTTGCTGTAGAAGACGGGGAGAGTATTTCTAAACACTTGAAAGATGTATCAATCGAAGACTTATTAGGACGTGGAGAAGTGAAGCTTTCTCAAGGGGAGATTCGTTCTTATATTAGAGGAAAGAGTATCCTTGTTACTGGTGCTGGTGGTTCGATTGGAAGCCAGATCGTAAGAGAAATATTCAAATTCAAACCTAGTCAACTTGTTTTAGTAGATGTTAACGAGAATGCCTTATACATGCTAGAGCGTGATTTAGATTTTGAAAAATCACATAGTAAGGATTATGATGATATAAGCTATATCTCTGAAATAGTAAGTATTCGTGAGAAAGATGCTTTAGCTGAGGTATTTGATAAGTATAAACCGAACGTTGTATTCCATGCTGCAGCTCATAAACACGTACCTTTAATGGAACGTCGTCCACAAGAAGCTATAAAAAATAATGTCTTTGGGACAAAGAATGTTATGGATGTAGCCATTGAAAAAGAAGTAGAAAGATTTATTATGATTTCTACTGACAAGGCGGTAAATCCAACTAATGCGATGGGTGCTTCAAAACGTCTAACAGAGATTATCTTACAATCAAAAGGTAATAAGTATAAAACGAAATTTGCTGCAGTTAGATTTGGTAATGTATTAGGTTCAAATGGTTCAGTTATTCCTATTTTTAAAGAACAGATTAAAAAAGGTGGACCTATTACAATTACACATAGAAATATTATTCGTTACTTTATGACGATTCCAGAAGCGGCACAATTAGTACTACAAGCTGGATATTACGCAAGTGAAGGGGAAATCTTCCTATTAGACATGGGAGAACCTGTAAAAATTATAGATCTTGCGACAAACTTAATTAAACTATCAGGATTAGAACCATATAAAGATATAGACATCGAAGAAATTGGGTTAAGACCTGGTGAGAAAATGTATGAAGAGTTATCGCTTGATTACGAAAGCAGTGAAAAGACAGATAACAAAATGATTTATAAAAATACAACCTTAGATATTGACGTTGAGGAGTTAGATAAAAAACTAGTAGAGTTAAAATCAATGCTAGGACATTCAACAAATGAAGAAATTCGTAGCAAGTTATTTGAAATAATAAATTGTTATAACGGATAAAAAGAAGGACGATCAAAAAGTGATTTTGAGTCGGCCCTTTTTAGCTATAGGAATGACGCGGGAATCTTGATTTCTAAGAAACAAGATTTTGTCGAGTCACTCGCTAGCTAGTTTTAGAGAGTGTTATTTTTTATTTTTTCTATGTTTTTTAGTTTTTTTTACTCTATATAGTATTTATAACCAAAGCTAACACTATAGGTAAACTACTACAAAGAAAATTAATCACAAATATTATGATTTTGTGTTTTTGTTTAAAATCTGGACCAAATACTCCATCAAATCCATCAAACAAGAAATAGAATGCAGCACCAAATAATAAATAGAATACTAGAAATATGTAATATCTTTTTTTGATTTTTTTTGATTTTTTTCTGCGTTTAACATAGTGACCTCCCTAAAATCGCGTATTGCGTATTTACTATGAATAGGGAGTGGCTCAAAAATTATAATCTCTTCAGAAACAAAATTTTGTCGAGTCAGCCCCTTTAGTAACTTTTAACATAACATAAAAAGTTTAAAAATTAAAGACTGATAAAAAGTTTATTTTTATGGTATAATAAAGGTTAGTAGTGTTTTTTACTAAAGATAGTTAACATAACACTATTTAGAAGAAGATTTAATAATTGAGCGCTGATTTCAGGAAGAATAACTTTTTGAAGTTGGTGTTTTTTTAGTTATCGGGGATTAGGTTGTAGGTATATTATTACCTCGGATTGTCTTTGCTATTTCAATAGATGAATATAGTGTGGTATAATATTTAAGTGAAATAAATAGGAATGATTTAAGAGGTTTAAACTATTAAGATTACATAGTTTACATCTAAATTGATAGTGAGGTGATTAAATGAGTAAAGTTGCAGGTAAGGTAACGAAAGTTGAAAGTAAAGGATTATATATAAAGCTAGAGAATGGCAAAGATGCATTTTTACCAAAGGAAAATATGTTTATAGGTAAAAAGAAAAAGCTAGAAGAGATTTTTTCTGTTGGTTTGTTATTAAAGCCGAGGAGAAAAGTACAAAGAATTCTTTAGTGATTTTGACACAAAAAGAGTTGAAACAAGCAGAAGGTGAGAAGAAAAAAGTAGAGAAAAACTCTAAGGAAAAACAGAACAAAAAGAAAAATAAACCAAAATCACCGATTAAAAAGAAGTTAAAGAACAACCTGAAGTTCAGAAAAAACAAGAGGCGCAGGAAGAAAATCGGGAGCCTAAACAGGAGACAAAAACTCTAAAAGACTTGAAAAAACTTCAATACATAGGAAATATGAAGATTTCTGTAGGGAAAGGTAAGAAGAGTAATATTACTGAGCTATCTGAGGAGAAAGAGGAGAAAAAAGAGATTCCTCCAGCGCCAGAAGGATTATTAGAAGATATTATTGCGACGACAAAGCAAGCTGAAGTTAAGTTCGAAAAAATTAAGAAAGGTCTTCAGGAGAGAGGTTATCTAGATGGACATTAATATTTTATGGCAAAAAACTGATAAAATAGCACTAGGTCTGTCAGGAGGAGTGGATTCTATAGCTTTATTTCATCTACTTGTTACAGAGTACAAAGAGAGTTATAAAGAATTAGTGGCGTTCCATATCAATCATGGTCTAAGAGAACAGTCTTATGAAGAAGCCGAGTTCGTAGAGAATTTTGTCAAAAACTATAATGTTAAGTTTTACAAAAAAGAGCTGAATATGAAAGATCTGATAAGAGATAGTCACACATCAGAGGAAATGCTCGCAAGGAAACTACGTTATGAAGCCTTTGAGGAGATGTCTTCATTAGAAGGTGGTGTGAAGTTAATAACTGCTCATCACAAAAATGATCAGTAGAAAATATCCTTATGAGACTACTTAGTGGACGTAGTATGGATTATAACTTGATGATAGAAGAGAAGACAACTATTGGTAAGCTAGAAGTTTATCGTCCATTATTAAATGTATTAAAAATAGATCTTGAGCAGTATGCTGAGAAAAATGACTTAAAATACTATGTTGATTCAACAAACTTCGATACTGATTATACAAGGAATAATATAAGGCATAACATTGTACCATTGTTAAACGATGTAAATGCTGCGAGTTTTGATAATTTGATTAATTTTTCTAGTTATTACCAAAATATTAATACTGAGTTGAAAAATAAAGTATTAGAGGATAAAAATGACTATGTGATTTTACTAGAAGAAGATAAAGTCAAATTAGATAAAGAAAAATTATTAAAAAATACCAAAGAAGAAATTTATTTCTTGCTAAGAGATATATTAGCAAATAATTTTGGTATTTTTGATGTGAAACAAAGGGCTCTTTTTACAATAATAGAAGACTTAAAAAGTAAAAATAACAATAAAAGTTATGATTTGAAAAATAATTTAAAAATTATTAGCGAATATAATAGTATTTATATTCATAAAATCGAAAAAAAATGTTATAATGATAAGATAGAATTAATAATAGATGAAGTGGATATTAATAAAGTTTATACATTTCATCATAGTAATTTTCTAATAACAACGACAAACAACTCATCTGAGGTTGGATTCAATAAAGGAGATTTGCCTTTAATAGTTACGACTAAGAGGGATGGCGATCGGATTCAAAGAGGCAAGGTTAGCAAAAAACTTTCACGCCTTTTTATCGATGAAAAGATTCCCAAGGAACTTAGAGACAAACTTCCAGTAATTCGCAACAAAGATGGGGTTTTAGGAGTTTTAGGAATAAATACTAAAGTCAACAAAAACAAAAAATATGATTATTATATAAACACGAAAGGATAAAACAGTGGAAAATTTATTAAAAGATATCGAGAAAGTTCTATTTACACACGAGGACATCGTTGTTGCTAGTAAAAGAATCGCTAAACAAATTGAAGAGGATTATAAAGATAAATGTCCTGTTCTAATTTGTACATTAAAAGGGGCATTACCTTTTATGGCAGAACTTTTAAAACACATTGACATTCATGTAGTTACTGATTTTATGGATGTATCTAGTTACCACGGAGGAACTGAATCTTCTGGTGTAATCAAAATCAAAAAAGATTGCGGAATGGATATTGAAGGACGTCACGTAATTATCGTTGAAGATATTGTAGATACAGGAAGAACGCTTAAAGCGCTTATCGAAACTTAAAAGAAAGAAATGTTGCTTCAGTAGCATGTGCTTCACTAGTAGATAAACCAGAAACTCGTGTAGTTGATGTTGAAGCTGATTACATCGGTATAGTTTCACCAAATGAATTCCTTGTAGGATTTGGTTTAGACTATGATGAAAGATATAGAAACTTACCTTATATCGGTATTCTAAAAGAAGAAATTTATTCATAATAATATTTTAATCAAAAAAGGTCAAAATATTAGTCAAACTTTAGTTATATATGGTAAAATAAATTATGTTTAGAAAAATGATAGGAGGAAGATTGTCTATATGAATAATAAAAAAAGGCAAAACCCTATCCTTGGTATGCTTGCATTAATCGTAATCGCGATTGGATTATTTGCATATTGGCAGCAAGACTTACCTGGGACAACTGAAAAAATAGACTATGCTAAACTTGTTCAGACTATTAAAGACGACAAGGTTAAAGAAATAAGTCTACAAAGAAAAGATGAGAACTACAATGTTAAAGGTACTTACACAGATGGTAATAAGAACTTCGAGAGTGTAGTTGCAGCATCTGATTCTGAAGTACAAAAACAAATTAATGAAAAAGCTAAAGATGGAAAATTAAGTGTAGTAGAATATAAACCAGCTGAAAAAACTGGAGCAATTCTATCATTCTTAGGTAACATTATTCCGCTTATCTTGTTTATGGGTGTTTTAGTTTTCTTTATGACACAAATGCAAGGTGGCGGTGGAGGCAAAGTAATGAGCTTCCAAAAATCTAAAGCTAAAAAAATCGATGGTGGAGAAGCGAAAGTTACATTTGATGATGTAGCTGGAGCTGATGAAGAAAAACAAGAACTTGCAGAAATGGTTGAGTTCTTAAAAGATCACCGTAAATTCACTAAGATGGGTGCTAGAATCCCTAAAGGTGTCCTACTTGAGGGGCCTCCGGGGACTGGTAAAACTTTACTAGCTCGTGCTGTAGCTGGTGAGGCGAAAGTACCATTCTTCTCAATCTCAGGATCTGACTTCGTTGAGATGTTCGTAGGGGTTGGGGCAAGTCGTGTTCGTGACCTATTCAAAGAAGCTGAAAAAAATGCGCCATGTATCATTTTCATCGATGAGATTGATGCTGTAGGACGTAAACGTGGAAGTGGAGTAGGTGGAGGAAATGACGAACGTGAACAAACTCTTAACCAACTTCTTGTTGAAATGGATGGATTCGATGGTGAAAAAGGTATTATCGTAATTGCGGCTACTAACCGTGCTGACGTATTAGATAACGCCCTTAGAAGACCGGGTCGTTTTGACAGACAAATTAAAGTTTCTACACCTGATGTAAAAGGTCGTGAAGCTATTCTTAAAGTACATGCTAAAAACAAACCACTTGCTAAAGGTGTTGACCTTCGTTCATTAGCAGAAAAAACTCCAGGATTCTCTGGTGCGGATCTTGCTAACATCCTTAACGAAGCGGCATTATTAGCAGCTCGTGAAAATAAATCTAGTATCGATAAAGAAGATCTAGACGAAGCTATGGACAGAGTAATCGGCTGGACCAGCTGAAACGTAGTAGAGTATACACTCCAAAAGAAAAACGTTTAGTAGCTTACCACGAAGCAGGTCACGCAATCGTAGGTATGGTACTTGATAGTGCTGATAAAGTACAAAAAGTTACTATTATCCCACGTGGTGATGCTGGTGGATATAACCTTATGATTCCGGAAGAAGAAAAATACTTCCAAACTCGTACAGATTTAATCGACAAAATCTGTGGATTACTTGGTGGACGTGCTGCAGAGCAAATCTTCTTTAATGAAGTATCTACAGGAGCTCATAATGACTTCGAACGAGTAACAGCTATTGCTCGTGCGATGGTTACAGAATATGGTATGAGTGATGCTGTAGGACCAATGCAAGCTCCATTCCACGATCCATATGGTGGACGTCAACTTTCAAGTATCGGTAACTACTCAGAAGAAATGCTGAAAGAAATCGATATCGAAGTTCGTAAAATTATTAACGAATGTTACGCTAAAGTTCTTCACATTATTGAAACTCACAGAGAACAATTAGAACTTATTGCACAAACACTTATTGAAGTTGAAACAATCGATAGAAAAGAAATCGTTGCTCTTTACCAATTTGGAAAAATGCCAAAAGACTTAGATGAAAGAGAAGCAGATCAACTAGATAAAGTAGTTAATAAGAAATACTACGAAGAAGAAGCTCGTAAAGCCAAAGAAGAAGCTGATAAAAAAGCTCAAGAAGAGGCTAAAAACGAAGAAGATAAAGTTGAAAAGGTTGAAGAAAAAGACCTAGAAGACGAAAAACCAAAAGAAAAACCTTCTGAAGAAGAATAAAAAATAAACCCTAGATTTGGAATTAACCAAGTCTAGGGTTTTGTTATACTCTTTTAAAGTACTATTATACCAATGTTTAGGCGGTGTTTACATTCTAAAGTGAGCGATAAATGAGCGATAAATGAGCGATAAATTTTTATTTATGATATAATAATTATAAGACATTGATAGGAGAAGGCTATGAAACCACCATTTACCATTACGAGTACTATTCTTAATTATCTTATAGAGATTTCTAAAGTATTAGGTAATCTTGAAATAGAAATAAAGAAAAACTTACATTTAAGAAAAGAAAATAGAATAAAATCTATTCACTCATCTTTAGCGATAGAGAATAATAGTTTATCAATAGAGCAAATTACAGCGATTATCGATGGGAAGAGAGTTCTAGGAGATCCAAAAGAAATAAAAGAAGTAAAGAATGCATATGAGGCTTATGAAAAAATATTGAATTTAGACCCCTATAGTGAGAAAGATTTTTTACTTGCTCATAAATTATTAACTACAGAAATAGTAGGACAATCAGGGAAGTATAGAAATTCAGATGTAGGAATTTTTGATGAGCAAGGAAATATGGTTCATCTAGGTGCGCGACCTCAGTTTATTGGTGATTTAATGGGGGAATTATTTGAATGGGGACGTAGAGATGACACTCCAGCACTTGTGAAGAGTTGCGTATTTCATTATGAAATAGAGATGATTCACCCCTTTGAAGATGGAAATGGAAGAATGGGAAGGTTATGGCAAAATGTTGTATTAGCTAATTGGAATCCGTTGTTTAGTTGGATACCGATTGAAACGATAATATATGAAAATCAACAACAGTATTATAAGGCTTTAGCACAGGCAGACAGAAACAATAATTCAACAGTGTTTATTGAATTTATGCTAGGTGTCATATTAGAGACTCTACTGGCGTATAAGGAGCCTGATGATAAGACAAAAGAACTGTCTAAAGCAGAACAGGATGTTTTTGAAAAGATAAGAGAATACTTGAAAAATGAGAAATATATTACTGTAGCAATAGCTTGTGAACTAATCGAAAAATCTAAGCCAACAGTTAGAAGATATATTGCGAAATTTGTTGAGTATGAGTTACTGGAATCTCATGGAGAAAATAGAGATAGAAGGTACTCGCTAAGGAAATAAATAAAAAGATATCAGAGAGAAACATGAAAATCGATGCTAGATCCGATTAACTTTCTGATATCTTTTATTTTTTTATTTGTTCTTCCTTCTCGTAAAGAAGTGGACCGTTGAGATTACTAATCCAAGAATAATTATATAAATCACTTGAGAAAATACTAATGGTGTAAAGTGATTTTTCAGGATAAATATATTAACTCCCACACCTATAATTGCAGCGATACTTAACATAGAAAGTAGTGCAACTTTATATTTGTTAAGAGGTAGGCTGACTTTAGCAACCATACATAATCCGTTTATTAACGCAAGAAGGAAACAGATGAATTTCGCTTGTGAATTGTCTGTGATGGCAAAGTTTGTCAGTAGTACTGTAGCTACTAAAATACCACCACCGATTGCAGCGTTTGTCAGTATGTCCTTCATGAAGTTATTACTTACTTTTTCTTTATTCGCTTCAAAAGTTAGGAAGAAGGATGGAATACCGATTGTTATTGCTGAAATTATCGTAAATTGAATCGGTATAAACGCAAACTCCAAGGCGAAGATTACACTAAGTATTGAGAAGACAATCGAGAAGAATGTCTTTGTTAGGAATAGTGAAGCTACCTTTGAATGTTATTAATAACACGACGACCTTCCATAAGTATATCGTAGAATACTCCGAAGTCATCTGTTAAGAATACAATGTTCGATACGCTTTTTGCCGCACTAGTAGCACCATTCATAGCAAAACTAATATCAGCTTTTTTCAAGGCAAGAACATCGTTAACACCGTCACCACTCATAGCGACAGTCTTTCCAGCTTTTTGTAATACAGCTACCATTTTCTGTTTTTTGTTCAGGGGTAACACGTCCGAAAATATCATTCTCAAGAACAGTTTTTTCAAAGTCCTCTTCAGTTACTTTAGTCATATCGATAGCCTTAGCATCTTCTTTGAAACCAGCTTTCTTAGCGACACCGTACACGGCTATATGGTTATCTCCACTGATTATTTTTACTTCAACGCCTTGTGATTCGAAGTATTTGAATGTTTCTTTTGTGTTTTCTTTTATTTCATCTGATAGAACTACATGTCCTACAAGTTTCATATTAGTAGGGATATTTGTGTTATTTTCAGTATAGGCTAGCGATAATATTCGATAACCTTCTTTTTTTTAGATTCTCATAATATTCATCCATTTCAGAAGAGAAGCCTAAAAATTCATATGCTCCAAAGAAATATGTTCCACCATTTTTTAACTTTATAAATGAATATTTATTTTTACTAGAAAAGGCTCCTAATTCTTCCACATCCCATTGTTTTTTGCACGTTAGATGATTCTTTAAAGCTCTAGATGTTGTATTTTCATCATCGAAGTATGCAAGATAACTTGATAATTTTTCTGCAACTTCATCATCAATTTCTACAACATTCATATTACCCGTAGTGATAGTTCCTGTTTTATCGAAACAAAGAACATCTACTCTGGCAAGAGTTTCCACGCAGTATAATTCTTGAACTAGAACTTTCTTTTTAGCAAGCTTCATCGCAGCAACTGCAAGAGAGACGCTGACAAGAAGGATTAAACCTTCTGGAATCATACCTACTAAAGCTCCAGCACTTCGCAAGACTATTTCTACATAACCACGCCCCAGACTAGCACCACGTATGTATAGCATAATTGCGACAGGAACTAATAGAATAGATATAACTTTTAAGATTTTATCCATATAGTCACGAAGTTTAGATGGGTATTTTTTAAATTCTTTAGTACTTTTAGCAAGCTTATTAATATAGCTATCTTCTCCAACAGCAATAGCTCTTACTAAGCAACTACCACTAACTACGTTACTACCACTCATTACTTTATCGTTAGTAGTCTTAAAGATATTGTCACTTTCACCAGTTAACAGTGATTCATCGACCTCGATACTACCTTCAATGATTTCGGCATCAACAGGAACCTGATCACCAAGATTTAAGTGTAGATATTCTCCAAGGACGATTTCTTCAGAATCTATATTTAATATTTCATTATCACGGTTTACTCGGTATTTACTTCTACCTAGTAAACTCAACTTCTCAAGGGCATTTTTCGAACGAACTTCTTGAAAAATACCAATTGCAGTATTTATAGTGATTACACCTAAAAACAACATATTTTCGAATCTAAGTGTTGTAGCTATAAATGCTGCTAAGACTAAGTTCATAGCATTGAAAAAAGTAAAAATATTAGAAAAAATAATCTCTTTAGTAGTTTTATAAGGTTTTATTTCACTAATATTTTTTTTCGCTTTAGTTACTTCTTCACTAGTTAAATATTTCATTTTACCTCCGTCATAACTATATTTTTTAATTAGTTTCTATTTTATCACACTTTAGTATAGTTTGGAAAATTAAAGTATAGTTAATTTCCCAGGAAATATCTTATTGTTTTTAAGATATTTTTTTAAAAATAATATTGTTGTATTTATTTGATAAGAGTAAGCTTCAAAATTCTATAAAATATATGGGTAGGGATATCTTTGTTCGAGAGAATAAATTAAAGATAACAATCCAATTTATATTTATTACTAGGGTAAGTATAATTTGAATAATATTCTTAGATTAGGCTTTGACAAAGTTCAAAGAATATGAAATAATTAAGATGTATATATTGTTAATATTAATTTATATAGTTACACTTTAAACGACGACGGTTAGTTAACTAAAAATTAAATGATTTAAAAAATCGTATTACGAGTCGTTTATTAACTTTTTTATTATAAAACCAGGTATAGAAGATGTGCTTGGTTTTTTAATTTTCTCTAATAAGATTATTGTAAATATTAAAAAACATAATCTATTTAGATATATTAAAGCGTTTTTATCTGAAAATATTCTTTGTTTTTCAGATAATATATGATAAAATATAGAAATATACTTTAAATACACTTAAAAAAGATAGGAGAAGAAGGAATGACTCTGACTAAAAAGACAGCCGTAAGTGTGCTAAGTGCGGCATTGCTACTAGGAAATATCAGTACGTTCAATTATGGAGTATCATCAAAGATAACATTAGCTCAAGAAGATAAAAAAGATGAATTATCAAATGTTTCAAAAAGTGAAGAACATAAGTTCCAAAATGATGATAAGGTAAAAGTTATTGTTAAGTTGAAGGGTGATGTTGATCCTAATAAGTTAAAAACTAAAGAAGGAATTAAAGAAGTTACCGAATCAACAAAAGCGCCTAGGGAAAAGGCATTAAAAGATATTAAAGATAAAGGTATCGATTATGAAAAACTGTTTGAATACGATACATTAATGAATGGTTTTGCCTTAGAAACTACATTCTCAAATGCTAAAAAAATTCAAGAGTTAGACTTTGTAGACACTGTTGAAATGAGTGTTAGCTACAATAAACCAGAAAATGTAGCGAGCGAAGAAGAGAAAAAAGAAAGTACTGAAGCTAATGATTTTTCTAAAGCGTTAGATAGTTATAATCTTATTAATATACAGCCTCTTTGGAATAAAGGATATAGAGGGCAAGGAAAAGTTGTTGCTGTATTAGACTCAGGACTTGATCCGAATCATCCAGTGCTTAGATTATCAGATAATTCAAAATCTAAATATAAAACTAAAGATGAAATTGAAAAAATAAAAAAAGAAGCGGGTATAGACTACGGTAAGTGGTATAGTGAAAAATTACCATTTGCATTCAACTATAATGACTGGAATAATGATATCAAACAAAGTGCTTATAAATCACATGGTATGCACGTTGCCGGGACTGCAGTAGGTAATCCTAAGGAGAAATTTACAAATGGTGACTACGTAACAGGTATAGCACCAGAAGCGCAGTTAATTTTCATGCGTGTATTCTCAGATACTAAAAATGCAGGAACAGAGTCTTATATCTATACAAAAGCAATAGAAGATGCTATTAAACTTGGCGCTGATACGATAAACCTAAGTTTAGGTTCACCAGCTGGTTCAGTAGTAGAAGTAGGTGACGGTTTAGTTCGTGCGATGGATGTTGCGAAAAAAGCTGGTGTTAATATAGTTGCAGCTGCTGGGAACAATGCATTCTTCGCTAGTGGACAAACAAACCCAAGTGCAGCTAACCCA
This sequence comes from uncultured Gemella sp., assembly GCA_927911745.1. Taxonomy (GTDB): domain Bacteria; phylum Bacillota; class Bacilli; order Staphylococcales; family Gemellaceae; genus Gemella. The sequence continues at coordinate 25,946 of CAKMQF010000067.1, read as the reverse complement.
GATTACGGAACTGTAGGAAGACCATCGGTTTCTGAAGATGCGATTTCTGTAGCGAACATAAGCAACAGCGTTCTTAACAGAGAGATAGCCAATATAGAACAACTTAAAGACAACGCTGACTTTGATAATGGAAAAATGCCAATTTTTAGCTATACTAAACAATTCGAGAAGAGAGCGTACGACTATGTATATGTTGGAGTTGGTAAAGCGGAGAACTACGCTGATAAAGATCTAACTGGAAAAATCGCCCTTATCCAACGTGGTGGTAATAGCTTTGAAGAAAAAGTGAAACTAGCTAAACAATACGGGGCAGCTGGAGCGGTAATCTACTTCAATGAAGGAGATACTATTTATAACCTGACATTAAATGGACAAGATAAAGATTTCCCTGTAGTTACAACTTACTACAAATTTGGTAATGAACTTTCTGCTCATGAAGGGGAATATAAAATAACATTTAACGGTACTTGGGATAAACAAGATAATCCTAAAAAAAGGTGAATTCGATGAATCAACTGGTTGGGGAATGAGTGTTGATGGATACTTAAAACCTGACGTAACAGCACCAGGAGGAGATATCTTATCATCTTATAATGATGGAAGATATGGTCTAGATAGTGGAACAAGTATGGCTTCACCACACGTTGCGGGAGCTATAACTCTTGTGAAACAAGTATTATCAGAAAGATTCCCGAACTTAAGTGCAGAAGAAATTCAAGGCTTAGCGAAGAGATTAATCATGAGTACAGCCAATCCTCAGGTATATTCTGATAGCTACACAACAGCATATAGATCACCACGCCTTCAAGGTGCAGGTCTAATCGATGCTAATAAAGCAGCATATGGAGATCTATATGTGACTGGAGAAAACAACTACGGAAGTGTTTCTTTAGGAAATGTTGGAGACAAATTTACTTTTAAATTAGTATTACACAATCTATCAGACAAAGCTCAAAACTTACAGTATGCAGCTCACTTAACTACTGATAACTATTATGGTGAAGATGCTGGCGCTGACTGGAGTGGAAGACTGACAATGACACCTAAGAAGTTATTGACGACTGCTTGGGCTTCAGTTGAAGTTCCAGCGAAAGGTGAAAAAGAAGTAGAAATCACAGTTGATGCTACGGACTTCAAAGGAGAATTAGAAAAAGTATTTACTAATGGATATTATCTAGAAGGATTTGTAACTTTCTATGATGAAGAAAGTGCATTAAAAGCAAACATTCCATTCGTAGGATTTAAAGGTCAGTTCCAAAACCTACCAGTATTAGAAAAACCAATTTATTCTATGAAAAATGGAGAAAAACCAACATATGAATATGGTTATACTTCTAACCCTAATAACTGGGATTCATTAACAGAAATGAACTTCACAGGAGTGTTAACAACTTATAAAGAAGACAAAAAAGATAAGAGAACACTAGCGGGAGCATATGTAAATCCTGTTACTGGTGAAAGATTCTTTACTGATAAAATTTTCTTCTCGCCAAACGGTGATGAGAATTATGATGAAATAGGAATGAGAGGGGTATTCTACCGAAACTTCGAGAACCTAAAACTTTCAGTATATGCTAAAGACGATGTAGAACGTAAGAACCCACTTTACCAAAATGGTAATGGTTCTGGTAACAAAAACTTCTACAACAACACAAGTAAAAAATACACATCATTAACTATGACAAACTGGAAAGGTGTTGACAATAACGGTAACCCTCTTCCAGACGGTGAGTATCAATATGTAGTTTCTTATAGTGCAGCAGTAAGTGGTGCAGATATGCAAGAAACAACATTCAATGTAGTAATCGATAGAAAAGCTCCGAAAATCACGGGTGCTAATGGTGGTTACTACGATGAAGCAACTCGTAAATTCACACCATATCCAGTATTAGAAGATGGAAGTGGAGTATTCTACAAAAAAATTAAGCTATGGTAAAAATACTATTGCGGCAAATGAAGATGGAAGTTATACAATTCCAGAAGGTGTAGAATTAAAAGACCTTACTTTTGAAGTAAAAGACTTTGCAGATAACAAAGACAGTATTAACTTATCAAATGTTGAAGGTAATGGTAAAGGAAGTCTTGAAGTAGAAGTTAAAAAAGGTGATGGAACTGGAAACAATTCACGTCGCTTACGTTACAAGATCACTAATGAAAAAGGTGAAATCGTAGGTGAAGACTTCTCTAGAAATAAACGTACTTACCAAGCATTACCATTCGGTAAATACACTGTTGAAGTAGTTATGGTTGATGGAGAGTACAAACTACTTACACCATCAAAAGTTGACTTTGAAATAACTAAAGATAAACCAACAAAAGAGGTTGAATTTAGAGTAGATGAGATCAGTAGAAATGCTACAGAAATCAGCTTTGATAAAGCAGTTCCAGCAGGAACAAAAGTTTATGCAGTAGCTCAAGATGGTACTAAAATATTACTTCCAGCAAGTTTATATGGAAAAAATGCCTTCCAGAAAAACTTAGAAATGGAACATACACAATTCAAATAGTAACACCTGAAGGATATACTCCAGCGGAAAACAACTTTGAATTAGTAGTAAAAGATGGGCACAATAAGAAACAAGTTGTTCTAAACGTTGCAGAAAAAGTAGCAAGTGTAGGAACTACAGAGAACTCTAAAGCACAAGGTACAGTAGATTTCACTGAGAAAAAACTTTACAATAATTACAAACTTGTTGTAACAGAACCAACTGCAGAAGAGAAAACAAATATTCAAAAACAACTAACAGAAGGTAATGTAGACTTAAGCAAATATGATGTTGAATACTTTAACATTCATATTGTAGATGCAACAGGAAAAGAAGTTAAAGTTCCTGGTGATAGAAGTGTAACTTTAGATTTAGCGAAAGCTCCAGAGCGTTTCTTCCACGAAAAAGATGGAAAATTAACAGCTGTAAGCAGTGTTAATTATGCAGATGGTAAGCTGACATTTACTACGGATAGCTTCAGTAACTTCGTAGCATTAACTCCAAAAGATGCCCCGGTAGAGAAGAAAGCAGAAGTGAATAAAACAGAGCTTCAAAAAGCAATAGAAGCGGATAAAGCGTTAGATGAAACTAAAGAGTACAAAAATGCAACTATCGAAGCTAAAGATGCATATAACAAAGCATTAGAGGCAGCTAAGAAAGTTCTTGAAAACGAAAATGCAACTCAAGAAGAAGTAAACAGTGCGGTAGCAAGCCTAAACGCAGCTAAAGTAACATTAGCTAATTCACAACAACCAGAAATGAAAAAAGAAGTAGACAAAGCTAAATTAATCGAAAAATTAAAAGAAACTGAAAAACTTCAAACTGAGGTTAAATTCAAAAATGCAGGACAAGATAAAAAAGATAACTTCGTAAATACTATAAAAGAAGCGACAGCAGTTCTTGATAACAAAGATGCAACTGTAGAAGAAGTTACAGCTGTGTTAGAAAAATTACAACAAGCTGAAAATGCTCTTGATGGTAAAGAAGTAGAAGCTCCGAAGCCAGCGGCTGAAACTCCGAAGAAAGAGGAACCAAAACCAGCAGGGTGAGGCACCAAAAGAAGAGCCAAAACCAGCGGTAGAAGAACCTAAGAAAGAAGAGCCAAAACCAGTGGCTGAAACTCCTAAGAAAGAGGAACCAAAACCAGCAGCTGAGACTCCAAAAGAAGAGCCGAAACTAACAACTGAAGAATCTAAGAAAGAAGAAGGAAACAAACCGCAACCTGAAACACCAAAAGTAGACAAGAAAAAACTAAATGAACAATTAAGTCATTTAGCAGAAGTTAAAGAGAAAGATAGTTTTGAAAGCGCAAGTGCAGAAGATAAGAAAGCTTATCTAGATGCAGTTCAAAAAGCACAAGAACTATTAGCTTCAGCAACAGCTACTCAAGAAGAAGTAGATAAAGCATTAGAAGCGTTAAAAGAAGCGGAGAAAAAAGTTTCTAAAAAATCAATAAAAGATATCCTAGGTGGTTTTGTTGGAAAAGAAACTAAGAAAGAAAATACATTTAATGTAGATGAAGATTTCGGAAAAGTTTCAAAATCTAATTCATTATTACCAAAAACAGGATTAGATAATAATGCAACAGCTTATGCTGGAATTGCAGTACTAGCTTTAGTAGGGCTAACTGTTTATGTAAAACGTCGTAAACAAAAATAAGATAAAATTATCGACTTCAAAAGTTAGAGTGTATTCTCTAATTTTTGAAGTCTTATTTTTATTAATAAATCAGTGGTGCTAAGAGTTCTTATACGAACTTATTTACAAATCTGGAGCTTTTTCGTTAATCTCTGAAAAAATTATAGCATGTCTCAATTATAGACACATGTTTAAGTAAGGTATATAATAATAAGTGACATGGAGGAAGTATTTAGCTTATGAAAAAACTAGATTATTTAATAAAAACACTAAACTCAGAAATAGAAATACCAGAGACAGAACAAGAAAAGAAAGATTTATTTAGATCGTTAATGAATACATGGAAAGTGTCAGAGCTACCGAGTGAATTCTATAAGGTTCAAGATGAATATTTGCAAGAGGTTCTAAGTGCTAAAGGAATAACAAGATTAGAAGATTTAACTGAGATTGATAAGAATATTTATCTATGGCAAGGGGATATAACTACATTAGAAGTAGATGCTATAGTTAATGCTGCGAACAAAGCTCTATTAGGATGCTTAATTCCGCTACACAGATGTATCGATAATGCTATTCACACACAAGCAGGATTGCAACTTAGAAAAGAATGTGATGAAATAATAAAAGAGCAAGGAAGTTTTGAAAAAACAGGGCAAGCTAAGATAACAGCTGGCTATAACTTACCAGCTAAACATGTTATTCATACAGTAGGACCAATAATATATCGTGTTGTTGAAGACGATGATAAGGAATTACTCGCATCATCTTATAGAAATTGTTTAAACCTTGCTTTGGAGAATAATCTTGAGAGCATTGCTTTTTGCTGTTTAAGTACGGGAGAATTTAGATTTCCAAATGATCTTGCTGCTGAAATAGCCGTAGCTGAGGTTAAGAAATTCTTTAGAGAAAACCCTGCTGCTGATTTAAAAGTAGTATTCAATGTGTTTAAAGATTTAGATAAAAAATTATACGAAGAGTTATTAGGATAAGAAAATTAAAAGAAGATTATAAGAATGAGATTCATCAAAGGTGATGAGGTTATCTTATAATCTTCTTTTCTGATACTGAGTAAAAAAGAATTATTAATTGTTTTTTCGTTTTAAAATTTCAAGTCCGATAATTGATAAAGCTAAAGTTCCGATAATAGCCATGCTTGAAGTTGTTTCTAAACCTGTATTTGGGAGAACTCTATTATTATTTTGCGGATTGTTCTCTTTTGGTTTAGGTAAGTTAGTAGGAATATCCGTTTTTGGTTTTTCTGGTTTAGATACTTCTGGTGTTTTCGGTTTTTCCGGAGTATTTGGAACTTTAAATTCTGGTTTTCCAAAACAGGTGGATCGATAGGATTAGCACCACCGTTATATTCTGGTTTCTCTAATACAGGTGGATCAATAAGTTTATATTCAAACTTTAATTCTGGTTTTTCCAAAACAGGTGGGTCAATAGGATTAGCGCCACCGTTATATCCTGGTTTTCCAAAACAGGTGGATCAATAGGATTAGCACCGCCATTGTATTCTGGCACATCATTAACTGGAGAGTCTTTTGGAACCTCGTTTACAGGTGCGCCGTAGAATCTAACATATTGATAAATTCTGTTAATTACAGTTTTATGTGTTCCTTGTTTATAATTAATAACCCTAACGATTTCTCTAGAATAACCCTTTTCTTTGTTAACTAAAGGTACGTCAGGACTCTTCATTCTTACGGCTGTAATTCCATCTTTATCTGTGAATTTTTCAGCGAAAGGAAACTGTTCGATAAAACTTTTGTTTATCTTATCGCTTGCTGGAGTTTCCACATTGTTATCTGCTGCTTCTGCAACAGTAAGAGAGTTAAGGCCAAAGCCCAATGCAACAGCTAGTGTCCATTTTGTAAAATTATTTATCTTCATAAAATCACCTCTTCTATATAAATTGCAACTTGGTTAGTTTAACAATTCAAGGCAAACGTTTTCACCTATAACTTTAATTATATCACTGTGAAAATGTTATTTCAAGAAATTGGCTATACTACTTATATAAATAGTGAAAATATATTAGATACAAAAAAGGCTAAGAGTAAGTTTTTTTAAAACCTAATTCTTAGCTTTTATTTTATTGATAATTATTCCTCTGCAAAAATCTGCGTAGCTCTTACTGCACGTTTCCATCCTTTGTAAAGTTTTTCCCGTTCTTCTTTTTCCATAGTAGGAACGAATAGCTTTCCTGCAGTGTTTAGATTCTTAAGCTCATCTAAGCTTTCCCAGTATCCAGTAGCTAGTCCCGCTAAGAATGCAGCACCTAAAGCTGTAGTTTCTAGATTTTCAGCACGAGCTACTTTAACACCTAGAATATCTGCTTGAAATTCTAGAAGATAATCGTTATTCGCAGCACCTCCATCGACTTTTAGAAGGGGGATTTCTACCTTAGCATCGATTTTCATAGTATCGATAATATCACGTACTTGGTAGGCAATTGACTGCAATGTAGCCTTCACTAGATCTTCTTTAGTAGTGGCACGTGTTAAGCCAAAGATAGTTCCACGAGCATCTGGATTCCAATACGGGGCACCTAGTCCTGTAAATGCAGGCACTAGGTATACTTCGTTATTGCTTTTAGAATTGTAAGCTAATGCTTGTGTTTCTGATGACTTTTTAATTAAACGTAATCCGTCTCTTAACCACTGAACTGCACTTCCAGCGATGAAAATTGAACCTTCTAAAGCATAATAAACTTTTCCATTAATTCCAAAACCTATAGTAGTTAATAGATTATTTTTTGAAAGTTCCATAGTTTCGCCCGTGTTCATGATAATGAATGAACCTGTTCCGTATGTGTTTTTTATCATTCCTTTATCGAAGGCAAGTTGCCCGAAAAGGGCTGCTTGTTGGTCTCCAGCTAGTCCACTTATTGTAACTTCGCCGCCATAAAAGTGATAATCTGTAGTTTTTCCGTACACCTCAGAGTTTGATCTAACTTCTGGTAATAAGGATTCTGGAATATTCAGAATTTCCAATATTTCTTTGTCCCAAGTTAAATCTTTAATATTAAACAACATTGTTCTCGCTGCATTTGTGTAGTCGGTAACGTGTGTTTTCCCGCCTGTAAGCTTCCAAACTAGCCATGTATCGATAGTTCCAATAATAGCTCACCATTTTCAGCGCGTTGTTGCGCTCCAGGTACATTATCTAATATCCAACGTATTTTAGTCGCAGAGAAATAGGCATCGACGACTAAACCAGTTTTCTGATGAATCATATCTTTATAACCATCACTAACTAGTTTATTAGCTATATCAGCACTTTGTCTACTTTGCCAAACTATTGCATTATAAATAGGGAGTCCAGTTTCTTTATCCCAAATAACGGTAGTTTCACGTTGGTTTGTAATTCCAATGCTATCTATTTGATTCGGTTTTATACCACTTTCGATGAATGCTTCTGCAATGACCGATTGTACTGAATTCCAGATTGCATTAGCATCGTGTTCCACCCAACCGGACTTAGGAAAAATTTGGGGAAATTCTTTTTGGCTACTTGTTATTATTTCTGCTTTTTTATTGAATATTATCGCTCTAGAACTCGTAGTGCCTTGATCTATTGCCATTACATATTTTTTCATAATTCACCTCGAATAATTATTTCGTTATTATTATACCATCTTTTATAATAAAAGCGCAGATAAAAACTATGTTTTATCTGCGTTTTTAAGTGCTTTAAGGACATCGTTTATGCTACAATTCTCACAAGACTTGGAGTGTGTTGAACCAAGTCTAATTTTTCAATTATAGCTATTGTGCAAAAAATTATCGTTAAAATCAGAATTACTAATAATATTATTATAGTAGTTTTTAATCTATCATCATTGCTCATATAAAATCCCCCTTTTTAAAATTCCTGAAATTAACTTATAGGCAAAGATTCCTAATTAATTTCATAATTTTTTAGATTATTTTAATTTATTGATAATAAATTTTTTTTTATAGCAAATCTATCTTATAATAATGTTAAATGTATAGTAAAATATATATTATATCTTACTTATATTATAACATTTAAAGAAAGCGTTGTTAAAACAATGAAAAGTGAGAAATGCATTTATTTATGTGATAATTTTCAGTAATAGATTTTGGGTCTAATCAGTTCTACTACAATAATAAAATAACAGTAGATAATATAGTTTTCTTTGAAATCTAGCGTAGTTGTGTATGTAGCGTATTATTAGCGTTTTTCAAGTTTTTCTTATAAAATATATAGAAGAAGTTTTAAAAAATTTATTGTAAATATAGGAGAAAATTAAATGAAAACATTACACCAATCTTTAACAGAATTATTAGCAAAATTAGAAGAGAAAGACGTACTAAAAAAAGAAAATATTAACACAGAAGAACTAAAAGCTGAGGAACTTGCAAAACACATTCATGATCGCTTTGCTAAAGAGCACGCAGACTTAGAAATTCGCAGACTTTTAGAAACAGTTCACTACGCTAACACTTATGAAGACAAAGTTCTTAAAGAAACAGCATTTTTAGTAGATGAAATCAGTGAATATATGTTTAAACTAGAGATAGCTAACCGCGATTTCGTGGTAGGGTACTTTAACACATTAATTATCGACCCAGCTATAAAAGCAACAGAGTACAACTTTGTACTAATGGAAGTAGAAAGTTTAATCGAAAATAGCTTCTTAGAGTTACCTGAAGAAGAGGAATAATAATGAAAATCTTAATACCAACAGCCAAAGAATTAAACAAAAAGGCTCTTCCGAATGAGACAGTAAGTCTAAGTGACAAAAGTACTGAAATAGTAAGCGAAATAGCAAAATTAAGTGTAGAAGACTTGGCAAAAGCCTACAAAATCAAAGAAGAAAAGGCTGTGGAAGAATTTTCTCGTTGGGAAAAAATAAATAACAAAACAGCAAAAAGTTTTGAGGCGTTAGAGCTATTTAATGGTCTAATGTATAGAAATATAGCTCGTGCTGATTTTGATGAGACGGATAAAAAATATATAAAAGAAAATGTATTTATTACAACATCTTTATATGGCGTAATAGGTGCTTACGATTTAATTCAAGAGCATAGATTAGACTTCTTACAAAATATTAAAATCGTAAATCAGTCATTGAAAAACTTCTGGCGTGAAGATTATGATAAGAGTATTAAGGATGAAGAATTAATCGTGTCATTACTTTCTAGTGAATTTGAAGAGGTATTTTCAAAAGAACAGAGGGATAGGTTTACTAGAATTAGCTTTATGGAAGAAAAAGAAGGAGTGTTAAAAGTCCACTCTACAATATCAAAAAAAGCTAGAGGTAAGTTCTTAACTGAGCTTGTAAAAAATAAAGTTTCTTCAGTAGACGAAATGAAAAAGATCAAATTTGATGGTTTTGAATATAACGAAAAAAATTCAGATGAAAAGACATTGGCTTTTATAGCGAAAAGATAAAATAGGGAAGGTTAAATATAAAAGGAAAATAAGAAAAAGGACAGAAGAAGATGAAATTAGAAACTAAAACCAGTAAGTTATATTACGGATTTCCTGTAATATTAATAGGCTATAAGGATAAAAAATGGAAGTATAATGTGACAGCGTGTAGTTCATCATATTCATTAGGAGATATGATTACAGTTGGCCTTACAACAGATAGTAATGCTGTAGATAATATTAAAGAATATGGAGAGTTCACTGTTAACGTACCGTGTCAACAAATACTTAGTAAGGTGGAGATTGCGGGATTCCATTCAGGGCAGAATAAAATTGGTATGGCTGATATGACATATGATCCAGCAAAATATATCGATGCTCCGATTATGGATGAATGTATACTGTCGCTTGAATGTAAAGTTGAAAGTACTTCTGAGTATGGAAAATACACGAATTTTGTAGCATCTATAAAACGAAGAGTTGTTTGTGAAAATCTTCTAGATGAAGAAGGGAATATGAAATATATCCAATTCAATCCAATTTATTTTATGGGTGATGATAATAAGAGAGTATATCGTTACTTCAATGAAGCGAGCAAAAACCATGGAGAAAATATGGGCTGTTCTTCAGATGAGGATGAGTACAACCCACTTTGCGGATAATATCTCATAGATGGTATAAAAATAACGAAGAAAGGAGGATATTAGTATGTATTACAATATGCAAGTACATAGTGCATATGACTTATTGAATAGTACAATTAAGTACGAGAGTCTGTTTTCAAAGTTAGCAAAAGACAATCAGAAATCAGTTGTTATAGTAGATCCAAATATGTATGGTGCTATTAAAGCTCATAAAGCTTCTAAAAAAGCAAGAATAAACTTAATTCAAGGTCTTGAAGTTAACTTAGGCTATGGGATAGGGCTTTTAAAATTCAATTTACTGTGTAAAACAGAGAAGATGTTTTATAAACTATTAGAGATTTCTACGAAGCTAATGAACGGAGAAGAATGGACTGTAGAAGATTTTTCTAGTGATATGATTGATTACAGAGAAGACTTTGTCTTGATTGTTGTAGATGAACTTAGGGATAGTATGGAATTCTCTTATTTAAAAAATTTACTAAGTAAGTATGATTTTTATTTTGGTTTTAATGAGAGTTTTCAGGTAGGTCTTTATAGTAATTATGATAATATTGTTTATACTAAACCAAGTTTCTATCTAAATAAAGAGCACTATCAACAAGTCATTGTTAGTCGTGCTATTCGCGATAACAAAAAGCTTAATATACAAGAACTTACAACTATCTCAGGAGAAGACTTCGTCAGAGAACAAAAGGATTTTGAAGAAATCTTAGCTCTAGGAGATGAAGAGTTATATGCTATTTTCGAAAAATCATTTGCTAATCAAAAATTAATAATAGATAGCTGTAAATATGAATTGAATTTTTCGGGATATCATTTGCCTAAGTATATCTACGGAGAAAAAGAAGAGATATTCGAAAAGTTATCTTCTAAAGAGTACTTGCATTACTTAGTTCAAAAAGGTGTTAAGGAAAAGTTAATAGGTAAAGATTTATATCAGTATCAAAAGCGTTATAGTTATGAGCTTAAGATTATCGATGAGATGGGCTTCAACGACTATTTCTTAATTGTTTATGATTTTGTAAAGTATGCCAAAGATAATGGTATATTAGTAGGTGCAGGACGTGGTAGTGCTGCTGGGAGTTTAGTATGTTATTTACTAGATATAACAGAAGCGGATCCATTGGAATACAATCTTCTGTTTGAAAGATTTTTAAACAAAGAGCGTATTTCTATGCCTGATATAGATATAGACTTCCAAGACACTAGACGTGATGAAGTCATAAAATATGTGGAAGAAAAATATGGTTCTGATAAGGTAGCGCAGATTATTACTTTTACAACATTTCAATCGAAAAGTGCAGCTAGAGAATCGGCGAGAATATTGCAGTTTGATGAACAAACTCTGAAGTTTATTAGTAGTAATATTAGCTCTACAAGAACATTAAAAGAATGTTATGAAATATCAGAAGAATTAAGAACGTTTATTAATACAAGTAATATTAATAAGCGTTGGTTTAGTATAGCGCTAAGTTTAGAGAATTTACCAAAAAATCCATCGGTACACGCAGCCGGTATAGTGATAAGTGATGACAAACCATTGGTTAACTATGCACCTTTAGCCGAATCGAATATGACGAAGTACTTAACTCAGTGGACGATGGATGATGTAGAGAGTGTTGGTTTATTAAAAATAGATTTCTTAGGTATTAGATATCTGACTATGGTATCGAGTATTGTCGAAGAAATTAGAAAAGAGAATCCGGCATTTGATATAACAAAGATAAATTATCAAGATCCTAAGGTTTATGAATTATTTGCAAAAGGTAAGACAGAAGGTATCTTCCAGTTTGAATCTAGTGGGATGAAGGAGAAACTAAATTTACTAAAACCTACTGAATTTAATGATATTGTTGCTATGAATGCACTTTATAGACCGGGCCCGATGGCTCAGATCGAAGTCTATGTACGCAGAAAAAATAAAGAAGAGCAAGTAGTATATCCGCATCCGCATTTAGAGAAAATATTAAAGGATACTTATGGGGTAATTGTTTATCAAGAACAGATTATGTTGATTGCGGTGAACTTCGCCCATATGAGCCTCAATGAAGCGGATAATATGAGAAGAGCGGTAAGTAAAAAGAAAAAAGAAGACCTTGAGTACTATGGACGTATTTTCATAGAAAAAAGTGTTGCTGCTGGCTATGATATAAAAGTCGCCGAGAAACTTTTTGATCTTATCGTTACCTTTGCAAATTATGGTTTTAATAAGAGCCATGCTGTTGTTTATAGTATGTTGGCTTATCGATTAGCTTATTTAAAAGTCTATTATACTAAGTATTTTATGACAGCCTTATTAAATAACGTAATAAGCAGTGAGAAGAAAATAAATGAGTATAAACAAGAGCTTATGAACCTAGGTATTAATCTTGTAAAACCTGATGTTAATAGAAGTTTATCAAACTTTAGAGTATTCAAAAATGATATAGTATTTGCATTGACCGCGATAAAAAAATGTTGGTTATAGAAGCGGTTATGAAATCGTTCAAGACAGAATTAATTTTGGACCTTATCTAGACATAGATGATTTCTTGAAACGTATGAATAAGAAGGTTGACCAACAGGCTGCAATTTCACTGGTCAAGGCTGGCGCTTTAGATACTTTTGGTTATAATCGAGCTACCTTGATGAAAAAGGTAAATGATTATTATTCAGATAATAGGCAATTTATAAATAATGTACGTGTTGCGTTGTCTGCAGAAAGTGGTCTAACATTAAAGGTAGAAGAGATAGAAGACTATTCAATTACAGAAAAAATCCAAATGGAAAAAGAAGTCACAGGGACATACTTCTTAAAACATCCAGTCCAAGTAGAAAAAGAGAAGTATTCTTATTTACCACTACAATATATTGGTGGTGAAGTTAGCGATAGTTATGTAGAAATCATAACGAGAAAAGAGATACGAACTAAAAATGGCGATTATATGGCATTTTTAACAGTTAACGATGGAAAAAATGATTATGATGTTACTGTTTTTCCAAGTGTATTTAAGTATGCTAATGTATTTATAAAAGCAGGAAGTTTCGCTGTTATGACTTTGAAAAAACAACTTCGTAATGGTAGAGAACAGTATATCCTAGAAAAAATTGCCAGTTTAAAAAATTATAGAGAATACTGCCTAACTAATATAAAAACTATCTATACAATTATTGATAAAGAAATATTAGAGCTTTTAAGTGAATATAAGGTTGATGATGGAAGAGTTAAGGTAATAGCCTTGCTTGATAATGATTCTACAAAAGGGAAGACGATTACAATTTATAACGAACATGAATTTGTTCATAAATTTTTGGAAAAGTTCCCTGGAAAACGCATCAAAATCACATATAAGTAAAAAAACAAAAATAATCGAACAAAAATAAAACAAAATTCTGTTTTTACTAGAAAAAATCTCAAAAATATGATATTGTGTAGGTAAATTTAAAAATAATTAATTAAATTATGAGGAAGGTAAGACTACATGAAAAAAATCGCAGTTTTTAACAAGTGGTGGGGATGCACCAGGAATGAACGCAGCTGTGCGTGCCGTTGTAAGAACAGCAATCTATAATGGATTAGAAGTTTATGGAGTATATCAAGGATATAAAGGATTAGTTGAAAACAATATTAAAAAACTTGAAGTAGGGGATGTTGGTAACATTATTAACCGTGGTGGTACAATGCTTTATTCAGCACGTTTACCAGAATTTGCTAACCCAGAAGTTAGAAAAGATGCTATTAAAAACTTAGAAGCTTTAGGAATTGATGGATTAGTAGTAATCGGTGGAGATGGTTCTTACCGTGGAGCTATGGCCTTAAGTAATGAAATGAACATTAAAACTATCGGTGTACCAGGAACAATCGATAACGACATCTGCTGTACTGACTTCACAATTGGATTCGATACTGCACTTAACACTATCGTAGATGCAATTGATAAAGTTCGTGATACTGCATCAAGTCACGAGCGTGCATTCATTATCGAAGTTATGGGACGTAACGCAGGAGACTTAGCATTATTTGCTGGTATCGCTGGAGGAAGTGAAAGTCTTCTAATCCCTGAGAAAAAAGAAGATATCGAAGAAGTAGTTGCTCGTATTAAAGCAGGGGAAGATCGTGGTAAAAAACACTCAATCATCGTTTTAGCAGAAGGTGTTATGGGTGGACAAGAATTAGCTAAAGAATTAAAAGAACGTACTGGAGAAGAAGTAAGAGCTACTATTCTAGGACACATTCAACGTGGTGGAACTCCATCAGCTCAAGACAGAGTATTAGCTTCAAGATTAGGTAACTACGCTGTTCAATTATTACTAGCTGGCAAATCAGGTCGTGCTGTAGGTATCCAAAATAATAAACTTGTAAGTACTAAATTTGAAGACGTATTTGCTGATGTTCACAATGTAGATTTAAATATCTATGAAGTATCTAAACAACTTTCAATCTAGTGAAGAAAAACGTTTTCTTTCTTGAAAATAACTATTTTTTAGGAAAGTATTTGAAAATTTATTGGAAATAAGTTAAAATAATAAAAGATTAAAATTTAAGAGGTATATTATGATACAGAAAAAAACAAAAATTATTTGTACTATTGGACCTAAGTCTGAAGCTAAAGAAACATTAACACAATGGTAGAGTTAGGAATGAACGTTTGTCGTCTTAACTTCTCACACGGTGACTACTCAGAACACGGTGCAAGAATCCAAACAATCAAAGAAGTTAGAGAAGCTACAGGAACTAACTTAGCTATCCTTTTAGATACTAAAGGTCCTGAAATTAGAACTCACAACATGGAAAATGATGCAATCATGTTAGAAACTGGAAAAGATGTTATCGTTTCTATGACAGAAGTTCTTGGAACAACAGAAAAATTCTCAATTACTTATGGTGAATTAGTACACGACGTTAAAGCTGGAGATACAATCTTACTTGACGATGGATTAATCGGATTAACAGTAAACAAAGTTGATGTTGAAGGTGGATTAATCTACACTACTATTCAAAACGGTGGAGTACTTAAAAACAAAAAAGGAGTTAACGTACCAGGTGTATCTACAAAATTACCAGGTATCACTCCAAAAGATGAAGAGGATATTCGTTTCGGATGTAAACAAGATATCGACTTCGTTGCTGCTTCATTCGTTCGTACAAAAGAAAACGTACTAGAAGTTAGACGTATTCTTAAAGAAGAAGGATGTGAACACGTTCAAATCATCCCTAAAATCGAATGTCAAGAAGCTATCGATAACATCGATGAAATCATCGCAGTATCTGATGGTATTATGATCGCTCGTGGAGACCTTGGTGTTGAAGTACCAGCAGAAGAAGTACCAATCATGCAAAAAGATATCATTGCTAAATGTAACGAAGCTGGTAAATTCGTAATCACAGCTACTCAAATGTTAGACTCAATGCAAAAAAACCCACGTCCAACACGTGCCGAAGTATCTGACGTAGCTAACGCAATTTACGATGGAACTGATGCAATCATGTTATCAGGAGAATCAGCAGCGGGTGCTTACCCAATCGAATCAGTTCGTACAATGGCTACAATCGCAAAACGTACTGAAGAAATGCAAGATTACTCTCGTATCTTAAAAGAACGTTCTAAAAAAGTTGTATCTAAAGATATTACAAACGCAATCGGAGTATCTGTAGGATACACAGCTTTAAACTTAGACTTACACACAATCGTAACTTACACTGAATTAGGGAAAACAGCTAGATTAATTTCTAAATACCGTCCAAACGCGTCTATTTTAGCTGTAACTCCAAGTGCTAAAGTTGCTCGTGGATTAAGCTTAGTATGGGGAGTTGATGCTCAAATCTCTGAACAAGCTAAATCTACAGACGAAATGTTACTAACTGCTGCAAGAATCGCTAAATCTTCAGGATATGCTAAAGAAGGAGATGCTATCGTAATCACTGGTGGTATCAACACTTCAGTAAGTAACGCTGGAACAACAAACTTCTTAAAAGTTTCTGTAATCGACTAATATAAAAATTAAAGAAGAAGTAGGAGGGAATCCTATTTCTTCTTTTTTGTATTATTTAGAAAATAATTAGTAGAATGTTGTAAATAATAAAAACAAAAAGTGGCCCGTAATGGACCGCTTTTCGTTATATGAACACAAAATAAAATTTAGGGTAAATTGTTATTTTGTAGTATTCATCGGAATTGCTTCCGACATTAAATTAAAGTTTATTGTTAAATAAATTTAACAACCGAAAGGAAATATATGACTATAGTATCATAGTCGTTAAAATGGAAGTCGAAAGAGTCTTCCACAGTTTTAAGAACAATCAAATAGATTGCATGAGATATATAGATATATCCCTTTACTATTAACTCATGACACATACCACATATTGTTTGGGAAAATGGTCAACTCTTGAAATATTGGCTAATTTATTTAATTTGAATTATTCCCACAATATAGATACTCCAGTAATAATTAATATCAAATGCAACAAATAGTATAATTGAAAAGAAATAAAATAATATTAATTATACCAAAATATTTTAATGATAAAATTATCTTACTAACTGTTTACAATTTAATTTTAGCAAATTATAGCTATTTGTCAAATATAAGAGAACGCTTTAATCTTAAACAGAAGAAATATTATTTTATATTTATTCTTGTATATACAATCTGAAAAGTTGAAATTTAAAGAATAAGTAAAAATATTTAGAATATGCAAACTTACAGATAATGGCATTTATAAAATATAAGATTATAAAAAGGAGCAACTGAAAACTGTAATTTTAGTTAATCAAATTTTCGAGTTGCTCCGTAGTTGGTAGATGGTCTATATTAGTATCTATAAATTCTCCGGCTTCATAATATAGAATCCGTATTGTGTGAAACGGTTAGTCTCTATTTTATAAAATATGATATGAAATTATCTATTAACAATATTAGGAGAGTCTCCAGTAGTTATTACTTCTACTGCAGCATTTAAAGCTCCTTCTACAAGGTTTTTAACTGCTGTTTCAGTGTAGAAGGCAGTGTGTGGTGTGTAGACTATATCGTCTCTATCAATTAATTCTTGCATTAATTTATCGTCGAATTCTTTATTTGAGAAGTCTTTAGGAACGTAATTTCCTTCGTTTTCATATACGTCAAGACTAGCTCCTAGTAGCTTACCACTGTCAAGCGCACGAATAACAGCTTTAGTATCAACAAGAATACCACGTGCGGCATTAGCGAAGATAGATCCGTCTTTCATTTTGCTAAAGAATTCATCGTTTACCATGTGAGTATATTCTTTTGTAGCAGGAACATGAAGTGTAACTACGTCAGATTGAGCTAATAATTCATCGATGCTGTCAACATATGTTAATACTTCACGAGCTGCATCAGAAGGGTATAAGTCATAACCAATAACTTTACAACCTAATCCTTTAAATAAAGTTGCTGCTTGACGTCCAATGTTCCCTGTTCCAAGGACACCTACAGTAAGTGTTCTAAGCTCGCGAGAAATAATGTTTTTATTCCATGTGAAATCATGTCTCTCAACGTTATTTAAAATTTTTCTAATATTTCTGCTTATGTATAAAACAGTTGTAACAACGTGTTCAGCAATTGCGTTAGGCGAGTAACGTGGAACGTTTGTCATGCTAATTCCTAATTCACGCATGTATTTTATATCGTAAATATCGAATCCAGCCATTCTGTTTGCGATAACTTTTACACCTTGCTCTTTTGCATAGTCGTAAACTTCTTTAGCAAATGGTCTATTTTGGAACATTACTGCTCCTTGTTTCCCTTCTAATAGGTGTTTTGTTTCTGCTTGAAGCTCCCCTTCATGTAGATCAACTTCCACCTCTGGATGTTCTTTCAACCATGCATCAACAATGGTCTTTCATCTTCTCTCAAGTTAAATAGTGCTAATTTCATAATAAATCTCCTTTTAATTTTTTTATATTTTAGCTGAATATTAGATTAGTATATTGTATTAAATATATGGGTAGTAATATCTAGTATTCAGCTAAAACATAAAGTTGCTAAAAGTGGCAACACATTTTAGATAACGCTTACAAGTTTTATTTTAACAGAAAAACAAATTATGTCAACACATGATAAAAAATAATACAGAAAATATATTTAATAAAAATAATGCGCTTACAATATTGTTGTAATAATGTCTAATTAGGAATATCAGAGAAAGACACGCTTGATAAAGATGATTAGTTTAAAAATAGATATTAACATAAAAAGTATCAAAGATAAATATTATTATATTTATTAAAAATATGATTATAAAAATATTTTAATTTATAGTACAGTTGTTAGGGTGTTTTAAACAAATTCTAAGAACTATTTAGAAATTTTTCTAAATAGTTCTTGACTTTAATATATGGTAGAGTTATAATCTATTTAGAAAGATATCTAAATAGAATTGCAGTTCGTTATATAAAGAGGTGATATACATGGGATGAGTGAAACTTTAAAGGCGATATCTGATCCAGTAAGAAGAAATATACTAGAAATGTTGAAAGAAGAGAAGAAAAGTGCAGGGGAATTAGCCTCGGAATTTAATCTATCTGGAGCTACTGTCTCCTATCATCTAACACAATTAAAAAAAGCAGGTTTAATATTAGAATCTAGACATAAGAATTTTATATACTATGAATTGAATGCTAGTGTATTCGAAGAAGTTCTGGTTTGGATCTATGGTTTAGGAGGAAAAAACGATGAGAGTAGATAAAAAAAAGTTTGTTTTTAAGTGTCGGCATCTGTTTATTGCCGATATTGATTGGAGTTTATTATTATGATATGTTACCTGAACAGATAGCCATACATTTCAATTTTAATGGAGAGCCTAATAATTTTGTGAGTAAAACTCGTGCGATTATCGAACTTCCTATATTCTTTGCTATAGTTCAGGTTATAATTTCATTAGTTGTAGATTTTGATAAAACTCCTAAAAAGGGTGCGTTAATTATTAAGGGAATTGTACCTTTGATAAGTGTTCTAGTTCAAGGTGGATTAATAGCATATGCTTTAGATAATAATTTTAATGTTACACAATTAACAGCGTTTGTTATAGGTATAGTGTTTATTATTCTTGGTAATTATCTGCCAAAAAAAGAATTTTGGGGAAAATACAATTTTAATCTTTTTGGTTTAGAAAAAGGTGTCAATGAGCAAAAAGTGATTAGAGCCTATGCATTGCTTATGACCTTTAGTGGAGTTGCTATATTTATTAGTGGATTCTTTAGTTCAACAGTAGCGTTAGTTTTAATAATTATTTCGGCAATTGCCTCTACGGTTTTACCTTTTTACTTTGTTAAAAAATATAAAGCGTAGTAATCGATTATAATAAGTAGCATACATGTATCCCTAGAAGAGAGTATTCTTTTAATGGGGATATATTGTATGCTATAATTACATACACGAGAAGTTTTATGTAGTGAAAAGTTTAAGTTTGTCTAATAATATATTAGGAGGACATAGAGTGTTAGAACTTAAAAATATAGTTAAGAAGTATAATACTGGTGGTAGTGAAGTAGAAGTACTAAAATCTGTAAATATTCATTTTAGAGAAAATGAATTTGTCTCGATTTTAGGAGCAAGTGGAAGTGGGAAAACGACACTATTGAACATCATAGGTGGTTTAGATAAATATACATCTGGTGATATGTCTCTTATGGGGCGTTCTACTAAAGAGTTTAAAGATAGAGATTGGGATAGTTATAGAAATAGGACAATAGGTTTTGTCTTTCAAAGTTATAATTTAATATCTCATTTAAGTATTATTGAAAATGTAAAATTAGCTTTATCTATCTCAGGTCAGTCAAATGCAGAAAATGATGAGAAGGCGAAAAAAGTACTGGAAGATGTTGGATTAGTGGAACGTCTGTATAAAAAACCTAATCAACTTTCTGGAGGACAGATGCAGAGGGTGGCGATTGCTCGTGCATTAGTAACTGATCCAAAGATTATTCTTGCCGATGAGCCTACAGGAGCGTTAGATAGTAAGACTAGTGTTCAGATTATGGAACTCATTAAAGAGATAAGTAAGACGAAGTTGGTTATAATGGTAACGCACAATCCGGAACTGGCAAAAGAGTACAGTGATAGAATAGTACGAGTTAGAGATGGAGAGATTCAAGAAGACACAAATCCGTATGTAGCTGAAGAGGTCACTGATAATGGTTTTGCTTTGAAGAAAACTGCTATGGCATTTAATAGTGCGATTAAATCTAGTTTTAAGAACCTACTTACGAAGAAGTTCCGTACGTTTATGACGGTTGTTGCGAGCAGTATAGGAATTATTAGCATCGGTCTAGTATTAGCTATTTCATCGGGGATGGATAAGTATATTCAAACGATGCAAAATGAGAATTTATCGTCAATGCCGATTATGATAAGTGCGAATCAGGTGAATTTTGGGTTAAGTGTTGATGATGATAATTCAGAAAAGGACTCTAATGGCTCAGAATTAGTACCAAAATCACGTCGAGATGTGCATAGAAATTTATACTCAGTTGATTCGTTAGGGAATGGAGAAACATTTATAAAATATATTCAAAATAATGCGAAGGATTATTACTCTGCGATTGATTTTGCAGAAGGTTATAAATTACAAGCATTAACTAAAAATGCAAAAGGTGATGTAGTAGCTGTAAAACAAGAGCAAACTTCATTGAATGATAATATTTTTGGAGTATTACCAGAAGATAAGAACCTAATTATGAATCAATATGAAGTGGTGAAATCATCTAAAGAAAATTTTGAATATCCTAGCGATAATGAAGTTGTGTTATTTACTGCGAAGAATAACGAAATCGATAAAGCTACGATGAAAGCTCTAGGATTTGATGAAAACACAAAGGTTAAGTATGAAGATGTTATTGGAAAAGAGTTTAGTGTTGTAGAAAATAATAATTATTACAGAAAATTAGGTGATAGATTCGTTCCTCGAGATGTTGATGCAAAAATGTATGATGCAGGAACTAAGGTTAAAGTCGTAGCTATATTAAAAGCTAAAGATAGTTTTACTAGACCTCAGATGACGATTGGTTACACAAGAGTTTTACAAAAAGCAATGATTGAAAAAGAAGCGAAGTCAGATATCGTAGTAGCTCAAGAAAAAGACAAAACTAGAAATATTATAACTAATCAGAAGATGGATAGTGATACAGCGGAACAAGTTCTTGCTACACTAGGGGCGAAAACTGCTCCAAGTGCAATTAATGTTTATCCGAAGTCTTTCAATGATCGTGATAAAATAGCAGAAGTTGTTAATGATTTTAATAAAAAAATAGCAGAGAAATATGGTTCAGATAGCTCAGATTATCATAAATACAGCATTACGTATGCGGATTTAGCCAAGCAAATGACAACGATTATGTCACAAATGATTAATACGATTTCGTTGATATTATCAGCATTTGCGGGAATATCGTTAATTGTATCATCTATTATGATAGGGATACTAACGTATGTATCTGTAGTAGAAAGAACGAAGGAAATCGGAATTCTCCGTGCAATCGGTGCTCGAAAAAAAGATATTACAAGAATTTTTATCGCAGAAGCAGGGTTGATCGGATTTATTTCTGGTGCTGTAGGTGTAGCGGTGACTATGCTTTTATCTGTTCCAATAAGTGGAAGTATTGCTAAGGCGTTAAAAGTCGAAGCATTTACAGCATCACTAAATGCTCAATCATCAATTGGATTAATACTACTTAGTTTGATACTAACGCTTATAGCTAGTATCATTCCATCGAGAATAGCTGCGAAGAAAGATCCAGTAGAAGCACTGAGAACTGAATAAAAAATAATATGAGGAATAGTAGATTGTATTATAGTCAGAAGGTTGCGAGAAAGTGTAACTTTTGGTAGTTTAAACCAATTTAATATTCCTCGTTTTTATATTTAATTTGAAGATAATTAAGAATAGGTTATTTTCAGACATGATTGACACTTATATTAATTTTGCAATATAATCTATAATATACATATGCAAGAAGGAGGTTTTTATGGTAATAGGTTCTTTTATAGTTTTTACAGTATTTCTGTTGCTATTTTTATTTGTTTTGTATTTCGATAGAAGAAATCTGTTTTTAGGAATATTTTTTATTGCTGCAGGTCTAAGTTTTATTTTTTATATAATGGCGCTTATTACTAACAATGCCGAAGGTAATCAGCTTGTTTATAACTTAGGTGTTGTATTGCTTGTTATTGCAATTGTAATATTCACATTATTACCAATTGCAGTAGTAATTATGTTTTTATACAATTCATTTATGCTTATTAGAAGAGAAGGCTTAAGGATTGGAAACCTACTGAGTTTAGCCACGTTTTTCTTACTTGTAGGTTATTTTATATATTGGCCACGTGTTGCTACCTATACACATGATAATATTCTGTTAAATACACTGTATGTTTATGTTAGTTTAGTAGTTTTATATTTTTTATGTATAGCGATGTCTTATTTAGTATCTAGCATCTTAAACTTCATTAATATTCTACCGAGAAAGATTGATTATGTAGTTGTTTTAGGTGCAGGATTGATTGGCGAGAGAGTAACACCGTTACTTGCTAGTAGAATTAGAAAAGGGATAAAAGTATACAAAGATAATCCTGGAAGTAAATTGATAATGTCAGGAGGTCAGGGCCCTGATGAAGTAGTATCTGAAGCATTCGCGATGAAAAATTATGCTCTCGAGCAAGGTGTTGATGAAAAAGATATAATTCTAGAAGATAAATCAACTTCTACAGAAGAAAATATTATTTTTTCAAAGAAATTTATTCCGGTTGATAAAAGTTTCGCAGTTGTAACGAATTATTATCACGTCTACCGAGCATTAGTCCAAGCAAGGACTCTAGGTTTTAGATGTATTGGTTATGGAGCGCCGACAAAGTTCTATTTCAGTCTTAATGCTTTCATTAGAGAATTTATAGGATATCTATATTTCAAAAGGAAAATACACGCTATAGTTCTAGGTGTCTTGACATTCTTGTTTATAGCAACTGTTCTATTTGTGGAAATATATTATTGGATTTACTATCGCTAGAATTTAAGAGGATTGACTTAACAAAATCAGTTTTGAAATTAATTTTGTTAAGTCTTTTTTATTTAATTGATGTTGGTAACTTTGTAATTTACTCCCCTAATGATTTCTAAATATGATATAATTAATTGGAATAAATATTTGCGGAAGGATGTAGTGGTGTGAAAGATCATTCTTATTATATGGAGTTGGCATTAGAAGAGGCGCGGATAGCTTATACTAAAGGAGAAGTCCCAATAGGAGCTGTGCTAGTTGTTGATGATAAGGTTGTTGCAAAGGCTCATAATACTCGTGAAGAAAATCAACAGGCGTTGAACCACGCAGAGATGTTAGTTATTAAAGAAGGTTGTGAAAAACAAGGTTTTTGGAGACTTGACAATAGTTATTTGTATACTACTGTAGAGCCGTGTGTTATGTGCAGTGGTGCTATTGTTCAAGCTAGAGTTGAAAATGTTATTTATGGTGCGAGTGATCCTAAGTACGGTTGCTGTGGTAGTTGTATTGATTTGGTGGCTGAGAATAAATTCAATCATCAGGCTAAGGTTATCTCTGGGGTGCTTGAAGAAGAGTGCTCTATGCTAATGAAGAACTTTTTTAAAGAGTTAAGAGAGAAGAAAAAGAAATAATATTTTAATATATTTATAAAACTTAAAACGATATAATCCCCCCCTTATAAAATAATAAAAAATATTAATATATAAATATAATGACGATAAAAATATTCTGTGGAAAGCTGTCGTCATTTTTTGTTTTAAAATAGTGGGATGAAATCGGTAATTAGCTAATAAAAATAAAGTTTTGAAGAAAACTGAAAAAAATGAAATTTTCTAATATTTTAGCTGTTTTTCGCTATCAATATTGAAAGAAATTTGATACAATAAACTTAGAAAGTATAGAGGCGTTTTAATGAAAATAGAGAATGTAATAAAGAAGTTTAATCAAGAAAAAATATACCTTTGTCCAAAGTGTTTATCAGAGTCTTGTATAGAGAATATTAGCTTGGTTTGTAGTAATAATCATCGTTATGATTTTTCTAAAAAAGGATATATCCATTTAATAAATAATTATAAACCTACAAAATATAGTGAAGAGCTGTTTAAAGCTCGTAGCGAAGTTTTTAGTAATGATTTTTATGAGAATGTTTTAAAAAACATCCAAAATTTAGTAGAAAAGTATGCTGAAGGTATTGTACTGGATATCGGTTGTGGAGAAGGTTATTACATCAAGAAGTTAAAGACGGTATTTCCTGAGAAATATTTTTATGGTCTAGATAACAGTAAGGATGCGATAGAACTAGCTGTTAAAGAGGATAAATTGAATCCGTATATGGTTGCTAACTTAGCTAATCTTCCGTTCAAAGAGGGCAGTGTTTCGTGTATCTTGAATATATTAACACCGGCGAATTATGAAGAGTTTTTCAGAGTGCTTGGAGATGAAGGGTATTTGATTAAGGTTATTCCGAATGCTAATTATCTAAGAGAGATTAGAGAGTTGATTGGTGGTAAGGAATATACGAATAGTGATACTGTAAGTCTAATCGAGGAGAATTGTACTATCGTGGAGAGGATAACGGTAAGCGATACATTTGAATTAACACAGACGCAGGCAGCAAGTTTTTTAAAGATGACACCTTTAACGTTTTCTAAAGTTATCACAGATGCTGATATAGATAAACTAAAAGAAATTACGATAGATTTGGAGCTTTTAGTTTGTAAAAGGTAATATAAGTTTGATAAAGGGGAAAAATTTTATGAAGGAGGAGATATTATGAACGCAAGTAAATACGATCATGTAGTAGAGGTGAAAAAACATGCAAAGGCACCTTGGTATAAAAGATGTCTTGACTTTTCTTTAGAAGAGGATATGGACTTTATGCAAGGGATGTATGACAGACAGAAAAAACTTTTTATCTATGTGAGAAGGGTAGTAAGATTTACTTAGTAGATAGTGATAATCATGAAAATGAGATTACGTGGATGGATCTTACGAATTTTATAGAAGTAGAAGTTGATGATTCTGTTTATAGAAAATATAGGTATTTAAAATAAATTGACAATTGAATAAGAGGCGTTAGAAGTAGTTTGTAATTGTAGTACAGAAAAAAAGAGGAGAAACATTATGTACGTAGCATACGATAGTAAAGACGAAGTTTTTAATGCATTGGATAAGGATATAGAAAAGAATAAAGAGTATCACTGTCCAATATGTGGGGGAAAAGTAATTTTCAAAAAAGGAGTGAAGATTCAATCGCATTTTGCTCATGCTAAAAATTGCTCTTGTGAGTTTGAAACTTATAAGAAGGAGAGTAGTGAGCATCTAGAAGCGAAGAAAGATCTTTACGAACATTTTAGAAAAAAATATCGTAATGTGGAAGTCGAACATATTTTTAAAACAGGGGAAAATAATGATATTCAAATAGCGGATGTGTTTATTAAAGATAATAGCATTGCTTTTGAGTATCAAAGATCGGTTATTCCTTTTGACCTTATTAAGGCTAGAACTAGAGGGTATATGAAGGCTGGTTTGAAGCTGATTTGGTTAATTGATACAAACAAATTTATAAAAGAATTAAAAAGTTACGATGGTATAAGTTATATTAGATATTCGCCGTTTGTGGATAATTTTTTGAATTATTATCAAGGGAAAGTATTCTTCTACGGTTGGGATAATATAAATAAAAAATTTTGAATTCTATCAAATCTGGGGCTCATAATCTAAAAAAAACGAAATGCTGTTTGTATAAAAACTACATAAGTATTGATGAGTTTGAT
>CAKMQF010000066.1 GCA_927911745.1 uncultured Gemella sp. | reverse complement strand
AATAAAGCAACCCAAGGATATATGCTAACTTCCACATACGGTACATCTGGGAATTTAAAAATAGCAGTAAGACCAAAGATGTACTGTCCAACGATATTTGCCATAACAGCAGCACTGAAGCAACAAATTACAATTTTTTTTGTGATTTGCTTATGAACTTCTTCTATAGAAAACAGGACACCTGCAAGTGGCGCACCAAAGGCAATAGATAAACCTGCACTAGCACCACAAGTAATAAGATATTTTTCTTTAATACTATCTTTTTTTAAAATTCTTGATACAAGTTTTCCGCTCATAGCTCCGAGTTGAATGGATGGGCCCTCTCTACCTAGAGATAGACCACCTAAACTAGCTGTTAAGCCTCCGGTGATTTTATAAATAAGTACACGTAATGGATTTGAATTAAGTCTACCTGTTATTTCTGCTGATACTTGAGGAATTCCACTTCCACTCGCCATAGGTTCTCTTTTAAGTAAGAATCCGGAAAATAATGCTAGTAGTATTAAAACTGATAATAATATAATTTTATAAATAAAACCAGTTTTTATAAAGTCAGCTGTATAATGAACAAGTTTTTCGCTATATCCAATAAGTAATCTATAGCACGCACCGACTATTCCCGCAGCTAGTCCAACTAAGATTCCATCAAAAAGTAATGAAGATTCGAGCTTTAAATTTTTGTTGTCTATTTTACTGATTTTGGAAATTTTCATCTAAATCTCCTTTCTAAAAAAATGTCTATAACATAATTTTACTCTTAAATAGGAAAAAAATCAAAAAAAATTTTTAAATATCATTTATTATTAAAAATACAAAATGTGTGATATAATATAATTATGTTAAGAAAGGAGTAAAATAGATGAAAATATTTGTTATTATAGTTATTGTATTATTAATTATCCTATTAGGTCTTTATGCGTTTTGGCTTAAATTACTAAAAGGTAAGCCAGGGAGAATCGCTGGAGCTGAAGTAGAGAAAAAAACTTTTGAAGAAGCACTTGTTGTAGATGTTCGTTGGAGAAAAGAATATGCAAGAGGGCACGCAATTAACGCGATAAACTTACCGATTAAACTTTTCAAAAACAATAGTGATGTGCTAGATGATTATAAAGATAAAGATATAATTTTATATTGTGTAGTCGATGTAACATCACGTAATACTGAAAAATTATTAAGAGAGCGTGGATTCACGAAACTTCATATTGGAGATGGAATTAAGCAATATGATTACGGTAAAGCAATATACAGCAATGCATTATTATCTGAATTCAAATACCGTATCTCAGTAAGTAAAAATAAGCAATTTTTAAACTTAGGTAGTGAAACTTTAAGTGATGAAGAAATCAAAGTTTTACCTAATGAAATAGATAGTATTTTAGATAAGTTAAATAAAGACGCAGAAATTTTTGTTTATAGTGACAAACCTGAAGAAAGTAAAGAAGTATGTAAAAAACTTGGTTTAGATGGATTTACTGTTATTAATCTAGTTGAACCATTCAATACTGCTAAATATAGAAATGCATTTTATAATAAAAATGATTATATAGAAACACAAGCTGATCAAGAAGCATCATCTTGTGGTTGAGCGTAGAAATTAAAATAAACGATAGGCTATCGTTTTAATAAAGTTTTAGGGGGTGACTCAACAAAATCGATTTCTCCGAAATCACGATTTTTGAGTCACTCCCTTATCAAATTATAGAATATGGATATGATAATTTAATTATAAGAAATTCACTTGGTAGAGAATTGTACCAGGTGAGTTTCTTTTTTATATAACTAACATAAAGAATTAATACGTTTACTATAAAAAAATGTTAAATTAGGTTATAATATAAGTGATGGAAAATATGAAATAGAGGAAGATAATTATGAAAATTTTACACGTATTGGCACAATTACCTATTAAGACAGGAAGTGGTGTATATTTTACTAATGTAATTGAAGGGCTTAAACAGTTTGATGTTGAACAGGCTGCGGTTTATGCAACAACGCCGGAATATGATTTTAATTTCTTAGATGAGAAATTTGAAGTTGAGTTTCAAGGTAAGGATATTAGTTTTCCTATCGTAGGTATGAGTGATATTATGCCTTATGAAAATACACTGTACAAAAATATGACTGCTGAGATGTTGGGAACTTGGCAAGAAGCATTCCGTAAAAAATTAGAAAAAGCTAAAAAAGAATTTAAGCCAGATGTTGTAATTACACATCACTTATGGATTTTAAGTTCTATAGTTTGTGATGTATTTGAAGATGAAAAAGTAATTGGAGTTTGTCATAATACGGATATAAGACAAGCTGAAAAAAACCCAACAATGAAAGATAAGTATGTCAAAAATCTTGGTAAATTAGATAAGATACTAGCATTAAGCAGTGGTGTAATAGAAGGAATTTCTAATATTTATAGCTACCCTGAGGATAGAATTGTAAATATTGGTGCTGGATATAATGAGAAGATTTTTTATCCTGCTAAAAATACGAAAAACACGATAATGTAAAAATTCTATATGCAGGAAAATTTGATGAATCAAAAGGTTTTTATGAGTTGATAAAGGCATTTAGATTATTAGAGAAAAAAGACAATAACGTAGAATTAGAATTAATAGGGAACTTGAAAGAAGAGGATAGACCTAGGGTCGAAGATTTAGTCGGTGATTCTAAGAAAATAAAAATTTATAACGCTGTAGATCAAGCACATTTAGGGGAAATAATGAGGCATAAAGATATTTTTATACTACCATCTTATTTTGAAGGATTAGGACTTATTGCCGTGGAAGCTTTAGGAAGTGGACTAAGAGTAGTTGCTACTGAGATAGAAGGACTTATAGAATTTCTTGGAGACAAAATAAATAATTCTGAGATAATAGAATATATAGCAATGCCAACTATTTATGACACTGATAAGGCTGTTGAAGAAGAAAAACCAGCATTTGTAAATAGAATAGTAGGCGCTTTAGAACTTATGATAGAAAGAACAAGAGAGCAACGTGAGATTCCTGCTGAGTTACTAGAAGAAATTGAACACCACTCTTGGAAGAGAAAAATAGAAATTATTTACAAATTATTGTAAAATAATACTTAGTGATTATTTGCTAACGATGGATTAAACAAAAGATTACAAATTCATCAATTTAAAATATGTAGATGTAAAGTTTTAATGGATTATTGATAAGCTTTACGGTTGAGCTTTAATATTAAATAAATTGTACGGGAGTGACTAGAAAAAATCGCTTTGTAAAAATAAGATTTTTGAGTTACTCCCATTTACAGTTTTTTTAAGAATTATTAGGAGAAGAAAATGGATAAGATAATATTAATAGATGGTAATAGTTTGAGTTATCGTGCTTTTTACGCTATGCCAGCTTTAAAAAATAAAAAAGGATTATATACAAATAGTGTATATGGTTTTACATTAATGCTAGAAAAAATACTGGCAGATACTAATCCAAAGTATGCGTTAGTTGCCTTTGATAAAGGAAAACAAACCTTTAGACACCAAAGTTATGAAGCATACAAAGGTACTAGGGATAAAACTCCTAGTGAGTTAGTAGAACAATTCGGATATGTTAGAGAACTTCTTGATTCATATGGAATAAAGTATGAAGAACATTTTGATTATGAAGCGGATGATATTATTGGGAGTTATGCTAAAATCGCTGAAAAAGAAGGTTTAGAAGTAATAATAGTGACTGGAGATAAAGACTTAACTCAACTAGCTAGTGAAAATATAACAATTTACTACACTAAGCGTGGTGTTACAGATATAGATTATTATACGCCCGAGTTTATTGCTGAAAAATATGGATTAACTCCTGAACAAATCGTTGACATGAAAGGTCTTATGGGAGATAAGAGCGATAATATTCCAGGTATTGCTGGAGTTGGTGAAAAGACTGCCATAAAATTACTAACAGAATATAAAACTGTAGAAAATGTACTAGAAAATATTGATAATATTAGTGGTAAAAAACTAAAAGAACGACTAACAGAAGGTCGAGAAGATGCTCTATTAAGTAAAAAACTAGCAACTATTTATACTGAAGTTCCAGTTGATAATAAGTTAGAAGATTTAACATATAGTGAGAATATAGAACTAAAAAGAGAGTTATTTGAAAAACTTGAATTTGTTTCATTTTTAAAAAAATTATCTCAAGAAACTTCTACTGAAGAGGTGGGCGTAACTACTGAAGAGACAGTTGCTCCTAAAAAGGAAATTAGTATTGTTTTAGCAGATAAAAATACAAAAATAGATTTTACCGACAGTACTTTACATGTTGAGTGTTACACAGAAGATTATCATAATTCAGATGTAGTTGGAATCGTAGTCTATAAAGAAGGAACTACTTATATTTTTAGTGAAGAACAATTTTTCACTAATGAATTTGTAGTTGAATACCTTCAAAGTAAATTGGCTAAAACTGTTTATGATTTTAAAAAGATTTTATTTATAGCTAAGAGAAATGGCGTAGATATTAATGGAGAAGTTTTCGATGTGAAAATTGTATCATATCTAATTGATGTTAATGCAAAAACTGAAATTGATAAAATAATCTTTAGCTATCTTGGAAAAATAATAAGTAGTGACGAAGAAATATATGGTAAAGGGACAAAACGAACTTTACCAGCTCAAGAAGTTATTAATCCGTATATAACTGAAATTGCAGAGAGTATTGTATTGATGAAACCATTGATGGAAGAAAGACTTGCTGAAGAGAATATGACGGACTTGTATAAAGATATAGAGATTAAAGTCGCTAAAGTTTTAGCAAATATGGAATTTGAAGGAATACATGTTAGTAAAAAAGCACTTGAAGAAATGAGTGCTGAGTTTGATGAAAGAATTAAAACATTAGAAGCTAGCATATATACTTTAGCTGGTTCTGAATTTAATATAGCTTCACCTAAACAGTTAGGAGTGGTACTATTTGAAGATTTAGGCTTACCACCGATTAAGAAAACAAAAACTGGTTATTCTACAGCTGTAGAGGTACTAGAACAACTACAACATAGTCATGAAATTATTCCATTAATTATGGAATATAGAACTATCACAAAATTAAACTCAACTTATGCAAAAGGGTTAGTAAAAGATATTACTCGTGAAGGAAAAATTCATACACGTTATGAGCAAACGTTAGCTCAAACAGGACGCTTATCATCAGTGAATCCAAATCTTCAAAATATACCAACGAGAATTGAAGAAGGGAAAAAAATCAGAAAAGCATTCGTTCCAGCTTCTGATGATAGAGTAATCTTATCTATTGACTATTCGCAAATAGAGCTTCGAGTATTGGCTCATATCGCACAGGATGCAGGAATGATAGATGCGTTTAAACATGATGTAGATATTCATACTAAAACAGCTAGTGATGTTAATGGAGTTAGTCTTGATGAAGTGACTTCTTCAATGCGTCGAGAAGCTAAAGCTGTTAACTTCGGTATTGTTTATGGGATTTCTGATTTTGGTCTATCTAACAACCTTGGAATTACTAGAAAACGTGCGAAAGAATTTATTGACAAATATTTAGAAACATTCAAAGGTGTTGATAAGTATATGACTGATATCGTAGATTTTGCGAAAGAACACGGTTATGTAGAAACTTTATTCAATAGAAGAAGAGCATTACCGGATATTAATGCGAAGAATAAAATTGTAGCTAATCTAAATGCGCGTATTGCGATGAATTCACCAATTCAAGGAACTGCTGCGGATATTATAAAAATAGCTATGGTTAATGTATTTGAATATTTAGAAAAAACAAATGTAGATGCAAAATTATTATTACAAGTACATGATGAATTGATCTTCGATGTAAATAAAGATATAGAAGAAGAGTTTACAAAAGAAATGATTAAAATTATGGAAGAAGCGGCTAATTTAGATGTTCAACTGAAAGCGGAGGCTAGTAGTGGAGCGTCATGGTATGATGCTAAGTAAAAAATGTAATATTACAAATCTAATATTCTGAAAATTAATTTCAAAAGACAGATAAAAAACCGAAGTTTTCTTTTAAAATTAAATATATTACAACTTAAAAAACTTATAAAAATATTATAGATAACTTGAGGATTTTTAAAGGTGATTTTTATTGTGCTAACTTATAATTAGTATTCTAATTGTAAGTTAGCTTTTTATTTATATAAAATACTTGATAAGTTTACATAAAAAAATATAATAATCTAAAAAAGTTCATAAAAATAAAAGTTTACAAACAGTATTGTTATTTGATATAATTAATAAAAACAATATTACATGTCAAATGTAAAATAACATTCTGAGGAGATGTAGTTATGAATAACAATCCATTAGTTAACGCAAGAGAGCAAATTAAAGGTGCTTGTGAAGTTTTAGGTTATAAAGAAGAAGTGTATGAATCTTTAAAAGATCCGCAAAGATTTATTGAGATTTCTATTCCTGTTAGAATGGATAATGGTGAGGTGAAATACTTCAAAGGATTCCGTTCTCAGCATAATGATGCAATCGGTCCTACAAAAGGTGGATTAAGATTTCATCCACTTGTAACAGCTGATGAAGTTAAGGCACTATCAATTTGGATGACATTTAAATGTGCTGTTGCTAATCTACCATATGGTGGAGGTAAAGGTGGTATTATCGTAGATCCAAAAGATTTATCAAAGGTGAATTAGAAAGATTATCGCGTGGATATATTCGTGGGTTATACAAATATCTAGGAGAGAAACAAGATGTTCCAGCACCAGACGTTAATACTAATGGACAAATCATGTCTTGGATGATTGATGAGTATAATGTTCTTACTGGAGAACAAGGTATAGGAACACTAACTGGGAAACCATTAGAATTAGGCGGTTCTTTAGGTAGAACTCAAGCGACTGGATATGGTGTAGCACTTGCTGCGAAATTAGCACTAGAGAAATTAGGTAAATCTACAGAAGGTGCGAAATTTGCTGTTCAAGGTTTCGGTAACGTAGGTAGTTATACTGTTGATACAGCTGTGAAGTTTGGTGCTACTGTGGTTGCTGTAACTGAGCGTGATGATGATGGAGTTCAATATGCTGTTTATCGCGAAGAAGGATTATCATATGCAGAACTGCAAGAATGTAAAGATAATAGAGTTAGATTCCACACATTACCAAACACAAAACGCTTAACTTTAGATGAGTTTTGGGCTTTAGATGTAGATGTAGTGTGCCCTTGTGCATTAGAGAATGCTATTGATGAAAAAGAAGCTAATTTAATAAGAGCTGCTGTTGTTTCTGAAGGTGCTAATGGACCAGTAACTTTAGCTGGAGATAAAACTCTACAAGAAAGAGGAGTTGTTGTAATTCCTGATATTCTTGCGAACAGTGGTGGTGTTACTGTATCTTATTTTGAATGGGTACAAAACTTACAAGGTTACTACTGGACAGAAGAAGAAGTTGTAGAAAAACAAGCAAGAGTCATGACAAAAGCATTTAATGATATTTGGGAAGTGAAAGAAAGATTTGCTATTCCTATGAGAAAAGCAGCTTATGTAAACTCTATTGAGAAAATTGTTAAAAACATGAAACTAAAGGTAAATTAAGCTAATTATAATTTAAAGGTGAATCACATGATTTCTAGTGATTCACCTTTGCTATTTATTCGAAAGAACTTCAAGTATGAAATCATCAAATTGATGTTGGAATATTTTCTTATAGTCTAAAAATAAATAATGTTGAATTTCTACTTTATTTATAGTATCTAAAAGTTTTAGCTGCGTTTCAATTGGAGTTTTAGGATCTAAGTATGAAAGTCCATAATGTACTTTTTGAGTTATAGAATTACTGAAATTTAGTACATCTATTGAATCTAGTGTCGTATATAGATAATCTATTTTGTCAGAAAAATTACTTTCAAACTTATAAATATTTTTGAAAAAAGGATTCTTTTTTATTTCTGATATATGTGTTTTTAATATCACAAAGTGAACAGTCTGCGATGAATAGTTCTTTAACGGAATCGTAATAACTAGCGCAAACTATACTAATAGCAGCACCTTGACCTAGTCCAGTCACTAGAATTTCTTTATTCGGAAAGAGCTTTTCTATAATACTTATAGTATCTAGTGCATCTTGAAAAACTAGATTAAAATATGGTGTGGATGAAGAATTATCCAAAAATGGGAAATGAGAACAAGGAGTGTTATTCTCACTATTACCTGCTTGCCCTCGAATGTGTAGTGAGGTTAAAGCATAGTCTAACATACTGTATTTTGTTAAATTCAATAATCTTTATTTTTCACTTTGAACTCAGGGAAGTCGACGATGACGCCTTTAATGTTTGACTTAGGTATAGCTAAGTCTACTTCTATTTGCGAACCATCTGTTCCCTCAAAAATTATTTTTTTATATTGAACAAATGGATGTGGTATATTAATTATATTTTCTTTATATACTAGTTTTCTATTTTTTTCTAAATTCATAATGCACTCCTATTCAACTTCTAACAAAAAGCTAACTATTTTATCATTAAAGTCCGGGATGTTTTCATGGTAGTACTTTTTGTAGATGCAAGATTTTTTTCTACTAGTAATCTCATTATATATTTTTTCTTGAGTTTCTTTTGGGCAGTCTTTATCAAGGTTAGTTATACCAAATAAAACAGAACATTTTAAATTTTTTGCGAAATTTATGGTGTCAAGGTAGTAAAGATTATTCAAGAACTTTTCGGTATTTTTGCCGGTTGTATTAAACCAACGTCCGTGGTGCGTTAATTCACCATAAGCATTTATTCTATTGTCTTTTTCATAGATGTGTTGGAAATTCGCTAGGAAGGGATAGAGACTAATGCATCTAGTTACATTTTTGTTTAGTGCTGAAAATATTATCGAAAATGCGCCTCCTTGGGATGCTCCAAAACTGACAATCTCTTTCTCATTAATGTCTTCAAAGGATGATACTATTTTAGCTAAAATAAAGACTATCTAGAATATTTTTTATAAAAAAATCATATCTTCTATATTTTCATCAAGTCCTACTGTTAGATGGCCAAAAACTGAGGGTGAAGAACTACCTGAATCTTTACTTTTACCACCTTGATTCCGAAAGTCTATCGCAACTACATCATATCCAAGAGAAGCGAATGTTGATTTTTCTAGCCAGTTTCTACTTGATGCAGGATAGCCGTGGAAATAAAATAGTACAGGAATATTTTTCTGAGGATAGAGTTTTCTATATTTTATATTTTTTATATACTTTGCATAATAATAGAATTATCATAGCTAGTGAAAGTTAAATCATAAAATTCAATGTTATCAAATTTTGAAAATGAAGTTTTATTTAAAATGTATTTAGGTTGAATAGTATCAATAAGTTCTATTTTTTTATTCCAAAAATTATTAAAGTCTACAATATCTTTCATCTGGCACCTCGTAGCAGCGTTTTCATATATTTTATATACTAACACTCTGTAAAACAAAATTCCAATATAATGAATTTAAAAATTATGTAGTATATACTTTATTCTCAAAAAAATTCGATATTCTAAGTTGATGCTATATGTACATTTGTAAATGATGTGAGACAAAAAAAGTTAAAAATAAATACCTGATATGATAGAGTTACAGAGAAGACTAGCTTCTCTGTAACTCTTGCCTTTTCTCAACAGGAGTTAGCCATCCTAAAGTCTGCATAGGAAGTCGATTAGAACGATATAGATAATTTCTTCATTTGGTTAATAAGGTCATCATAAGAATAAAAAGATAAGTATTATAAAAGCGTTCGTTATCATTTC
>CAKMQF010000065.1 GCA_927911745.1 uncultured Gemella sp. | reverse complement strand
TTTCTCTTCAGCTGTTAGGTCGTTATTCGCATCGATCGCATCATTCTTAGCTTTTAAGGCATCGTCTATTGCTTTCTTAGCCGCTGGCTTCGCTTGTGCTGTTGGAGTTACTGAATCTACTGATGTCGCTCCATCGTTTTTAGCTTGAGTTACCGCATCATTGTTGTCGCGTTATCAATCGCTTGTTTTGCTGCATCAGCTTTCGCCTTAGCATCTTCCTTAGCTTTTGCTTTCTCTTCCGCTGTTAAGTCGTTATTCGCATCAATCGCATCATTCTTAGCTTTAAGAGCATCGTCTATTGCTTTCTTAGCCGCTGGTTTCGCTTGCGCCGTTGGATTTACTGAGTTTACACTTGTTGCTCCATCGTTTTTAGCTTGAGTTACTGCATCATTTGTTGTTGCGTTGTCGATTGCTGTTTTCGCTGCATCAGCTTTTGCATTAGCATCAGCTTTCGCTGCTGTTTTTTCTTCGTCTGTTAAGTCGTTGTTTGCATCTATAGCTGCTTCTTTTGCTTTTAATGCTTCATCAACTGCATTTTTTGCATCAGTTTTCTTTTGACTTGCTTGTGGATTGACACTTTCAACATCAGCAACACCTGATGTTTTAGCACTATCTACAGTTGCATTTGTTGTTGCATTGTCGATTGCTGCTTTGGCTGCCGTTGCTCTTGCTTGTGCATCTGCTTTGGCTGCATTCTTCTCTTCTGTTGTTAAATCATTTCTTCCATCAAGTTGTGCTATTTTCGCATTCAGCGCATCTTCAATAGCTTTCTTAGCCGCTGGTTTCGCTACAGCCGTTGGAGTTACTGAACCTACACTCGTTGTACCTGCAGTTTTAGCTGAGTCCACAGCTGTATTTGTTGTCGCGTTGTCGATCGCTGTTTTCGCTGCAGTCGCTTTTGCCTGTGCAACTGCTTTTGCTGCATTCTTCTCTTCTGTCGTTAAGTCATTATTCGCATCAATCGCAGCTTCTTTCTCTCTTAAAGCTGTATCGATAGCTGCTTTTGCTGTATCTTTCTTTGTTGCTACAGGGTTATCATTGCTAATCGCAGTTGTTCCTGATGTTTTCGCATTATCTAATGCAGCTTTTGTCGTTACCGAGTTATCATTAATTGCTGTTAAAGCTTTTGCTTTATCGGCATTAACTTTTTCGATTGCTGCTGCTTTTTCTTCTGCAGTTGCGTTTGTATTTGAATTAATTTCCGCAATTTTATTATCTGCAGCTGTATTAATCGCATCAATTGCAGGTTGTTTATTTAAACTTACATATTCTGATAAAGATTTTGTATCAGTTGAACCATCTTTATATGTCACAACAAGATTTCCATTAGCGTCTTTTGTAATCGTAGAAATTCTTGTCGCTTGATTGTCTACAGCTTGTCCTCTCTTACTTGTAAGATTTGCATCGTCGTTAGTTTGAGAGTATTCGATTTTTACTTTTTCTTTAATTTTTTCAAATTCTTCTGCTGTTACATTCGCAGGATCTACTACACTTACCTTACCTTCCGGTGCTTTAATATCGTATTTTGATGTTTGGTTTTTCACTACGAATTCAACATATCCCGCTATTTTTCGACGTTCTGCAGGATTAGTAGTTGCATTAATTCTTCCGTTAAAAGGTGCACTTTCTCCATCGTTGTCATCTTTTGCAACGATAACACTCGTCCACTTTTTACCATCTCCTAAGTTAGTAGTTCCAGTCATTTTAATTGTTGCAGTTTTCTTATCCTCAGATACAGAACCTCCTCCGCTTGTTACTACGCTATCCACGACATTTCCTACTGCTAACCCAAAACTAGTTGCATTATTGTAGTTAATATCACCAGGACCACGAAGTTTTAGATCTTTAATTTTAGATTCATCCGTTGCAGTAAATGTTAGGTCTGTTTCTTCACCAGAATATATATAAATATTTCTGTTCGCTTCGTTTGAATACGGTAGATTAACAACCGGTGGAATATTTTTTTTGTACAATTTCACTTACCGGTTTTGTCTTCGTAGAACCGTCTGTAAATGTAACAACAATATTATTTCCAACGATATTAACCGATTGAATAACATCCTCAGGATGTTCTACTAAAGTTCCACGTTTATCAGCAAATCTTGCATCTTCGTTTGTTGTTGAATATTCTAATTG
Organism: uncultured Gemella sp.; assembly: GCA_927911745.1. Lineage (GTDB taxonomy): Bacteria > Bacillota > Bacilli > Staphylococcales > Gemellaceae > Gemella. Next base: position 23,673 of record CAKMQF010000065.1, on the reverse strand, counting down.
AATACTATCTTTGATTTTCTTCAAATCTTCCGCTGTTGGATTTGTTAAACTACTTACAGAAATCTTTTCATCCGTACCCTGAGATCTTAGTGCATATTTTTTGGCTTGTGATTTTAGGACTAAATAGAAATATCCTGGGTCTGCAATACTATCACCTTTTTTAAGATTCTCTCTACCTTGATCATCAACTACCTGAATATAACGAGTACCAACATTTAATGTTTGGTTCTCTTGTTTTGTGTAATCCCTATGTTTTTTTAGTATGTCATTCGGACGACCCGTAATGACGATTTTCGCAGGATTTGCTTGACTCGCATTCGACGTTACTCCTGCTGTCTCCGCACGATTTATTACCGTAGCTGTGAATCCAAATTCAACATCCAGATCATTTTCCGTACCTGCAACATTCGGGAATCTTTGTCTTGATCCTTTCTTAATCGTTGCATAACGAATCTTTCCTGTTTCAGAATAAACTGGAATTTCTAATGAAAAATGCTCTTCGTTATAGATATAGATTTTCTTCTCATCTGGAATCGAGAATGTGAAATCTACCTTTGGATCTTGATTGACAGCTGCACGGAATGCAGTATTCTTCGCTATCTCTTTTCCATTACGAGAATCTTTCGCTCCTGTGTTTTCGATTGAGTTACTCTCAACTTTTTTCTCCGTATTTTCAGCTTTTTTACTGGCTGTTTCTTTCGAAGCTGTAGACTCAACGACTGGAGCTTCTTTTTTCTCAACTGGTTTATTTCTTAATTTCGAGTTAACAGAAACCACTAATTTTTGATATGCTTTAGTTAATTCTTCTTGTGTTGTCGCACTAGCTAAAGTTGCTTTTGCTGCATTTAAATCAGCTACTAAATTAGCCACACTCTCTTCTGTTTTATTTGCATAAGCTCCATTTGAAATCTTTCCTTCAATTTCACTAATAAAGCTTGATAGTTGTGTTTTTTCTAACGTTTTTACAGGCTCTTTTGCAACTTCTTTTTCAGTTTCCTTTACTCCTAATTTTGCAGCTACACCTGCCGCTACTTCCTCTTTTGTAGCTTCTTTTACAACTGGTTTAGCAACTGCTTTTTCAGAGACTGCTCCATCTAATATCGCACCCTCATCTTTTGAGTTATCTGCTGTTGTGTTTTTTGACACATCCTCACTAGCTTGTGCTACTGCTCCAGCACCAAAAAAGATACTTGCACCTATCACTACTGATGCAGTACCTACCTTAAATTTCTTAATCGAGTAAGTTTCTACTTTTGTTCCTTCTTTTGTTTTCTTTAAATATTGATTATTTTTTCCTATCACTGATGCATCCCTCCTTAAAAATTTATCACTTCGACTTAACTAATATTTTTTCTCCATTAAGGATAATAAAACACAGACAAATATGCATTACTATCCTATTTTATAATCATTATTTCATACCCTATATCTTACCAATTTTTTACTGTTTTTTTCAAATTATAACCATGCCCTAATAGTATAATATATATTAAATTATAAAATATATTCTTCGTTATTATTGTTAAAAATCATCTTTATTCTTAGTACTTTTTATTGCTCATCCAGTAAACTTTTAAAAAATCGTAAAAATATATTTTAAATAGCTATTTAATATTCTGAAGAAATCGTTTTCTTTTTATAATTTAACCCTTTTTTCAGCTTCTTATATCTTTTACTAGCAAGTTTTATATAAATAATATAATTGGAAAAATATTTCCTTATTACAGTTTTAATATAATCCATCACATTATATATCATAAAATAATCAAATAATATTATAATAATATTATTAAAATACTAAATAACCTTTATCAATTAACTACTAACTCTTCATTTTATTTATAAATTAAAGAGTAATTCTATCCCTTTATGCAAAAACAAAAACAGAGAATCATATTACATAATTACTCTGTTTAACATTTAGTCTATTATTTGCACATTTTCTCTAAAGATATCTTTATTACTAAATAGCAATTCATATATTCTCGCTACCTTAATATCTTGCTCAAACTTCATACTATTTTTGCTATTCAGAAGTGGATGAAGACTAATTTTACCTTCTCTATTAATCTCTCTTATGATAGCTGCTTTACTCTTTTTCACAGCTAGCACTCTAAAATTATTAGTAGAAAAATTCTCTCTGTAATCTTCTTTTGTAGTATTTGTTAAAATATGTAGCAGCACCCTCTGAATTTTCTTATTACTATATCTTTTAGTGGCTATTAATTCTACTAAATTGCTGTAATTTTCCGCTTTAAGCGACGCTTCATAAACTCTATTTTCTAACCCTTCACCAACATCGTAAATTTTCTCTATTCCCTCTTTACCTAAAGATAAAATCTTATATTTTAAATATGGAAATAACGCGGTCTCGGATGCTATAGTCTCTCTTCTCAGATCAGTAACCATCTCTTTTGAAAGGTATTTCTCTATCTTCTCATCATCTATATTATTCCTTATAGCAGTCGCACTTAGATGAATCTCTCCTGAAATATCTGAATTGTTCAAACCTTGCCCTTCTCTTTTTATAGGTATCATTTGGATATTTAATCCCGCTTCTCTAATAGCTTTATAGTAACTATATGCCAAACTGAAATTTGGATTGTTATTTTCCAAACCATATAATACACTATTAATCTTAGCATGATTAAGACCAGTTTTTAATAGTTTCTTATATTCTTCTTCATTATTATTTTGCTGTTTTGTGTAAATTTCTTCAAAAACACTGACATCATCATTTTCAGTCCCAAAGATTAAATGCGTTATTCCCGCACCTGCTAATATTTCAATACTTTTTCTAGCAAAATCATCCCCATATGCAACACTACCAAGATAAGGCAGAGCAATAACCATATCACAACCACTTCGCACAGCCTCTCTAGCGCGTGTATAACCATCAACTATCGCGACTTCGCCCCTTTGTGTGAAAAATTCACTCATCACACAAATAACTTCACCATTATTTTTATCAGCCAATTTTCTTGCACACTCTATTAAATATCTGTGTCCACTATGTAACGGATTAAATTCAGCAACTATTCCTATTCTCATTTTTTCACCTCACCTCTTACTATTTTTGTGTAAATATAAAGATAGCGAGTTTTTCGCTTAATACTTTTAAATACTAAGCAATTCCCTCGCATTCTTTTTTTATTCTTTATTTTCTTCTGTAGTAGCTGGATTTGATACTACTTTTTCCTCATTATTGTCTTCAAAAATATCCACTGTCCAACCTACTAAACTTCCATCTTCTGCAGTAACCTTACTAATAGAAAACTGTCTTGATTTTTTGTCTTCATCAGTCAATCTCTTCACTTCTTTTTTCCCGAAGTCTAGGGCTTCTTTTTGAGATTCAAACACTTTTCCTGTAGTTCCAACTCCTTCTGAGCTAGATAGTTTTTTCCCATTATAATCTTGTTGTTTTGGTGTTTTTGAGACTTCTCCACCATTTACCGTACTTACATTTTTGTTTTCATTTTGTGTAATTTTATTCTCTACTGAGCCTGTATTTTTATTCTCAGTTTTTTGTTCCTCTTGCTGTTTTACAGTTCGATTATTGCTTTCTTCAGTCTTATTTTCTTTAACATCTTCTTTATCTTTTGGTTTATCTACCTGTTCTTGTTTTTTAGAATTTTGTGAAGTATCATTCTTCTGTACAGGTTCTTCTTTACCAAAATAACTTATTGCTAAAAAAATAATACCCGCTAAAACAAGCGAACAAACACTATATATTAAAATTTTAGTGAACTTGTTGTTTTTCATAGTTTCATATCCTTTTTCATACTTACTATTTATTATACCACTTCTTATAATATTTTGCTAAGATTTACAGACATTTCATCTCACTTTTAACTCCCCGCATTTCATATGTTACACTATAAAGAAAAAACTCATAGCGCTCCTTTTTAGAGTTCTATGAGTTCTCCTATTATCCTTCAGTAATTTTTACAACAACTTCACCTTTATCGTTTCTATCTAATGTATAACTATAATTTTTCTTATTCTCTTTTGCTAATCTATTGATTTCTTCATTAGCGTAGTTATGCGCAGCTTCTGAATTGTTGAATGTTCCTGGGGCTACTGCTCCACCATTCGCTTCTGTTACTTCTTTCTTATCTTCTTTATTAGAGTTATTTGCTGCATTATTACTATTGTTATTGGTATTACTGTTATTGTTATTAGCATTGTTTTGCGTATTACTTACAGGTTTGTTAGCACTACTTGTTTTATTACTTTCTGATTTATTAGATGAGTTTGAAGAAGATGAATTATCTTTACTATTAGAATCGTTATTCTCTCTATATTTTTCCTCATCGCTTTTCTCTTTTGATTTAGACTTAGAGCTGTCTTTTTCTTTATCTTTATCCTTGCTCTTATCTTTATCACTTGATGATGACGAAGTAGTTTCGTTATCTTTTTTCTTAGTAGAATTATCTCCACCTGTAAAATAACTTATACCTATAAATAGAGCACTACATAAGAAAATAGCTAATACAATTCCCCATAATACTTTCAATAATCTATTATCTTTCATTGTATTCCCCTCCTTTGTTTCTAATATATTATAATACTATTTCTTGCATATTTCCACTACTTTATTTAAATTATAATTTATAAAAATAAAATTTAACTTAAATAAATCCACCATAATCTATTTTTTTTGTTGAGAATTACCTCCTATACACTTCGATATGTTTAGTGTCAGAGGCCTAAGACAAAATATAAATATAAAATAAGGGAGATTTTTATTATGAAAATTTTAAAAAAAGTTTTGCATCTAAACTATAACGAACCTAAGGGAGAAAAACGAGTAGTTAAAAGTTATAACTTCGAAGTTGCTCCTACTGCTGAAGACACTGCTTTAAAAGAAGTTGGTGAAGAGTTAAAAAAACTAATCGCTAAAAATATTGAAGATATTGTCACAAGCACAAAAGAATCACTATAATTTTAGGAGGGAATATAATTATGGAAAAAAAATTAAACATTTACTTTACAACTGATAATAAAAAAACTTATCACATCACTTTATCATTTCCAAAAGATGATTTAAGTAAAGCTACTGTAGAAGCTGTTGCGAAAAAAATTGTTGATACAAAAGTACTTAACAACGATAAACACACTCTTACAGGATTTAAAAAAGCTACTTACACTACTCGTGAAGTAAGCGAACTTCAATAATAGAAGGGAGGGAGGTGCGGTTCAATCCGCACCTTTTTTTATGGACATACTAAATTTTATCAATACTGTAGGTTTCCCTATTTTTGTAGCGGTTTTTTTTCTGCTTAAACTAGACAATACCCTACAAAGTATAGGTAAAAGTTTAAACGAACTTACACGTATTATAGAAACAAAGTTAAATATTAATATCAAAGAATAGTTTAATATAAGGGAGTAAATATTATGACAAGTCAACAAACAATGGTTAACTGGGCAAAGGATAATGTTTATAAATGGATTGATATGGATGGAATGTACGGAGCACAATGTGTGGATCTAACTATGGCTTATGTGAAAAATTTCGCCAACTTCCAAATTTATGGTAATGCCATCGATTACCTAACTAACCCAATTCCTCCAGGTTGGAGACGTTATTTCAAAGGGGATACTGAAATAGCTCCAGGAGACATAGCTATTTGGCATTGGGGCAATTGGGATAAATTCGGTCATGTAGGTATAGTGATTGAGGTAAATGAAGGAACTATCACCTCTGTAGAACAAAATGTTGATGGTACACCTGAACGTGGCGGTATAGCACGTATTATGAGTCGTGATGATACTTACCTAGCCGGATTTATCAGACCTAGCTACGATTCAACTGAAGAATGGACTAGGATTCCTGAAACTGGTCATTTCACTGTGGAAGTTCCTTCTATAAATGTTAGAAATAAACCAAGCAAACTCGGAAAAGTTACCAACACTTACTACAAAGGAGAGCGCATCTACTATGATAGCTATGTAATTAAAGAAGGTTTCGTCTGGATTAGTTATATCTCATACTCTGGCGAGCGCCACTACGTCGCTACTGGAACACATAACGGAAGTGAGAGAACAAGTACATGGGGATCTTTTAGAGAATAAGTATTAATATCGTAGTATAGATATCTTCCAACATCGAAGTCAATAAACAGCATAAAAAAGAAGCGACTGGATATTCCAATCGCTTCTTATCTTATTTATTCTTTAATTATTTAACGCGGATGTAAACTGGTCCACTACCTAAGTTTGCAGTGTTAAGAACAGTTTGGTTTCCATTCCATCCACCGTGGATAGCTTGTCCGTTACCTGCGTAAACTCCGATGTGAGCTGCTCCCATACCACCGTTTGCATAGTAAACTAAGTCTCCAGGTTGAGCTTGAGATGCTGGAACTACTGTTCCTAAGCTCATGTATCCTGCTGGCCAGTCGTGGAAGTTGATTCCAACTGCTTTAAGAGCATTTGTTACTAACATTGTACAATCTTGGAAAGTTCCTAATTGAGCTAATGCTGCTTGGTAGATTGCTGCTCCTTTGTTTGAAGATGCCGCTTGAGTTGTTGCTGCAGCCGCTGGAGCTTGAGTTTTAGCTGTTACTGTTGGCGCTGCTGTTGCAACTGCTGGAGTTGCAGCTGGTTTTTCTGCCGCTTTAGCTACAGCTGGAGTTGCTACTGGAGCTTCTTTCTTAACTTCAGCTTTTGGTGCTTCTTCTTTTTTAGCTTCTACAGCTTTTGCTGGAGCTGGAGTTGCCGCTGGTGTAGCTGCTGCTTTTGGCGCTACCGCAGGAGCTGTTGGTGCTGTTGCTGGAGCTACTGTTGCAGCTGCTTTTGGTGCAACTGTTTGAACAGGGTCAACTTTAGCTACAGTTTTTTCTGGAGTGTTTTCCACTACAGTTGCTTTTGGAACTGTTACTTCTGCAGTTTTTGCTGCATTTCCATCAACTTTTAATACTGTCCCAACGTAGATTAGGTTAGGATCTGAAAGTTTGTTTAATTTAACAAGTTCATCTACTGTAACACCGAATCTGTTAGCAATTTTTCCTAAAGTATCTCCTAATACTACTGTGTAGTATCCTTGTTCTTTAGCTTGTGCTACTTGAGCTACTGTAGTGTTATAAGTTAATTTATCTCCAGGGAAGATTAATGAACTTGTTAAGTTGTTATCTTGCATAAGTTGATCAACAGTTGTTCCGTTGTTGATTGCGATATCCCAAAGAGTATCACCTTTCTTTACTGTATATGTATCAGCGTCTGCGATTTGCGCTAATCCTACTCCTACTGTTGATACGATTGCCGTAGCGGCTACTAATTTTTGTAATTTAGTCATCTATTCTATCTCCTTAAAATTAGGTTTGAGTCAAGCGACTCATTTATCTATAATAAATACTGTTTTAATTTCTATATCTTTAATTTCTATAAACTATTTTTTCTAAACTATAAATGTCATCAACCTCATTCAACTTCTGTTGAATTTCGTTATATAATCTTGACATACTACCATTATATGTTCTCATGAAGCCTTTTTCAAGGTTTGTAACAGTTTTGTAATAATAACGATAACTCTCTGTTACATTGTGCAAAATTCGTAATATTAACCACATTCTATAAGCAGTTCAATTGCATTTTAAGCGTTTTTATTATATAGTAAACCTGTAATTTTAAATTTAATTTTCAAGGGGGTTTTATGACAGATTTTAATACAGCTAGCTCTGCCTTAAAGATGATTCTTGTCTTCTTAGAAGGCCTTCTATCATTCCTTTCTCCTTGCGTAATACCTATATTACCTATCTATATTGGTATTCTTGCAGGAAAAAAAGAAATGAATGAACATGGAGAACTAGTCTTCAATAAACGTAACACTATTACAAATACACTATCATTCGTACTAGGTATTTGTTCAACATTTTTCATCCTAGCTTTTGCAACAAGTTTCATCAGTATTTTCTTAAATGAAAATATTAAAACATTGCAAATCGTCAGTGGTGTTTTAATCATCTTTATGGGATTACTACAACTAGGCGTATTTAAGATAGGTTTTTTAAAACAAGAATTTTCAATTAAAAACAAAGTTAAGAGAAAAGGAAGTAAGACTACTCCGATTCTTGCTTTTTTAATGGGGTTCACTTTTAGCTTTTCTTGGACACCATGTATCGGACCAATCTTAGCCAGTGTTTTCCTGTATGCATCTAGTCATACTGGAATAATGAGTGTTCTTTTAATTCTTGCATACTGCTTAGGATTTATCTTACCGTTTATCCTTGTTGCATTCTTCGCTTCGAAATTATTAGAACTATTCAAAAAACATACAAACATACTAAAATACACACAAGTTATCTCAGGAATTATCCTTATCCTAATCGGTATCTTAATTCTGAGTGGATCATTTATCTCTCTAACTAGATATTTCGCTTAAACTTGTGATTTGAATTGGAGGAAAATAATATGAAAAAACTAACAATACTTAGCGCAACACTTCTTAGTAGTGCTCTAATTTTAAGTGCATGTTCTAGCACTTCCGAAAAAAAAGAAGAAACAAATAAACAAACTACGACATCTTCTACTAGCGAAAACAAAGCTATCCAAGCTTACGACTTCACAGCTATGGATAAAGATGGAAAAACAGTAAAACTAAGCGACTTTAAAGGTAAAAAAGTTTACATCAATATGTGGGCTAGCTGGTGTGGTCCATGTATGAGAGAAATTCCTGAATTAGAAAAAACATATCAAAAATTAAAAGATAATAAAGATATCGTCTTTCTATCAATGACTTCTCCTAACGATTCTGAGTTTAAAAACCAAAGTCCTCAAGACAAAGGTAAAGATGTAATCCTTAATAAAGCAAAAGAACTTGGCGTAACTTATCCTGTTCTTTTCGATGTTAACGACCGCTTCATCATAAACTATGCAATTCGTTCATTCCCGACACATATTTTCATCAACAGCGATGGTACAATCGGAAATAGAATCGCCGGTGCAGTTACTGAAGAGTCACTAACTAAAGAAATAGAAAAACTTAAATAATAAATAATAAATAATCCGAATCTAACATGTTAATATACACTTATAGGTGAAGACTTCATGCCTCCTATAAATTTATATAACTACCTAGATTCGGATCTTTTTCTAATTTCTAATATTATTTATCAACATTAAGCTCCATGCTGTTTTTTAACCACTTTTCCAGCAACTTCACATGCAGATTATCTTCTTCACATTCGAAAACCGTAACTTCTTTTCGTTTAAAGACACTGTCTAACTTTTTATTAAGAATAATATTCTTTTCATCTAGATTCGAATAGCCAAAATACACTTTTACATCAACTCTCTCTCCATATTTTAAGACATCTATTTCTTTTAATCTTTCCAATAAGTGCTCTTCTCTTTCTGGATAGTTCCGCGCATATTCTCTTATTCCATCATATACACCAACATCAAGGTTATTATCAAAAATATATTTAAAATCTAAGTTCTGCACATTCGAAATAAATAACCTATCCACCGACTCGCCTACAGCTGAAACCACTATTCCTATTGCAGCGCCTTGACCTTTAGCAACAACGTTCACCTCTATATTCGGAAATTCTCTTTTTAGAATATTCACAAAATCTATTCCATCTTGATAGGCATAATTATAATATAACTCTCCATCACTGTTATTATTTAAAAAAGGAAAATAAATTGAAGCCGGCTGCTTATTTTCACTTCTCCCCCTATCTCCTCTAACATGAAGTGTTGCACCACTGTATCCTAAAGCATAATAGTTCATGAGTCCTAAAAAACCCCTAGGTACTTCTTCATAATCTGGAAATTCTAGTATGAATCCTTTATTATTAACTTTTTTTAACGACAATCTCCGCATGAATTTTTGAATAATCCACCGCTTCAAATTCAACTGTTAATAATTGAAATTCCAACTCATCTCTAATAATATTAATCTTATAATTTAGTTCTCTTTCTCTTACTAAATCCATCTTTTAAACACCTCAGAATTCATATTTCACTTTAATTATATCTTATTACACCTTATAAAGATAATGTATAGCTTTATTACATCAAAATATACTAATTTCTATTACAAACATTTAACTCTCAGTTTTCTAAACATATTACTCACTAGACTTACAATTTATTAACTTCATAACAAAAAAACAATCCTCAACACTAGGTTGAGGACTATTTTTGTAAGTTCGTTATATTTTTTGAGATTTGACTTTATTATTTTGCTTCTTTTACGTATTCTTGATCTTTAGTGTGAATAGTAAGTCCAGTGATATTTTTAGTAGATTTGAAGAAGAAACTACAGATATAACCGAATACTAATGCACTTAAGAATGAGAATCCTGAGAAGATGAATGGACTTTGTTTAGCGTAAGTTGTGAAGTCTTGGATGTACCAACATACAAGCCCTGCAACTACTAATCCTAATAATGCTCCAGCTCCGTTTGCACGTTTAGTGAAGATACCAAGTGCGAATGTACCAGCTAAAGGCACCCCTAGAAGTCCGATATATTTAAGGAATAAATCCCAAGTTTCTTTTTGGTTAGAGTTTACGAAGTATAATGCTGCAATTGTTCCTAATACACCAGCTACGATGATGATAATACGAGCTAATAGAACGTCTTGTTTAGCATCTTTACTTAACCCGAAGAAACGTTGTTTAATATCAACTGTGATACAAGCTGAAATTGAGTTTAAGCTTGATGCGATTGTTGATTGAGCCGCTGCTAAGATGGCTGCGATAACTAACCCAGCAACCCCTGCAGGTAGTGCTGTTAAGATGAAGTAAGGTACTAAAGCTGTTGTATTAGCTGCTTTACCTACTACTTCAGCGTTCATGAAGTCTGGTAATTTTGTTACAGCGTGGCTACCTTTGTAGAAGCTGTATAAAACTGTTCCCATTCCGTAGAAGATTGGAATAGAGATAAATGCTAATAATCCGTTAGTCCAGATTGATTTGTTAGTTTCTTTTACAGATTCAGTAGTACTATAACGTTGAACTACGTCTTGAGAAGCTGTGTATTGTTGTAAACTATTAAATACTGATCCAATGAAGATAATTGGAATAGTTGACGCTGTTAATGACCAGCTAAATTTCTCAGCAGTTACAATTTTACCATTAGCTAAAGCATCTTGAGTAATTTGTCCAAATCCACCTACGTGGTATGTTCCTAAGATAATTACTAAAATAGCTCCTCCAAGTAAAATGATACCTTGGATAACGTCTGTCCAGATAACTCCTTCTACCCCTCCTAAGAATGAGTAAACTACGCAAAGTAATCCGATAACCGCACACACTAAGAATGGGTTAAGTGTTGATACTGATGTAATAGCAACTGTTGGTAAGTAAATAACGATAGCTACACGTCCAATATGGAATAGTGAGAATAACACACTTCCTACTACACGTACACTAGGATTAAAACGTTCTTCTAAATATTCATATGCTGTCGTTACATTTAATTTTCTAAAGAATGGAACATAGTAGTGAATTAATATTGGAATAATCGCGATAATCGAGAAGTTCCCTGCTGCATATGTCCAGTCTCCGTTAAATGCTTTTTCTGGCGTTGCCATAAACGTAATCGCCGATAATGTTGTTGCGTAAATTGAGAATCCTACTGCCCAAGATGGAATATTCCCTCCGGCTTTAAAGAATTCGTCCGTGCTTTCACCTGCTTTTTTAGTAAAATACACCCCTATGGCTAGCATAGCTATCAGATAAATCGCTAAAACTATACTGTTAAGTGTACCAAATCCAATTTTATCCATGGTACTCCCCTCCTATTTTTTCTTAATAATATTTTTTTCTAATATCTAGGAAGGAGGAGAAATCCTCCTCTTTCCTCCCCTAATTTTTTTACCCCTTATTTGTTAAATTATAGGTTGTAATCTTTAACTAATTTTTCTACTTCAGGTAATTTAGCTGGATCAAATACTTTCATAGGTTGTTTACAGTATCCTGCATCAATACCTTTAACTTTTAAGATTTCTTTAAGAGTTTGATATAATCCTAATTCTAATACTTTTTCAATTACATCATTTGCTTCATGTTGAAGTTCGTAAGCTTCAGCAACTTTACCTTCTTTAGCAAGTCTGAAGATTTCTTGGCTTCTTTGCCCGTTAACATTGTATGTAGAACCGATAGCTCCGTCTACTCCTGTAATAGCAGCTTGAACTAACATTTCATCGAATCCAGACCAAATTAGTTTGTTAGGGAATCGTTTTCTGAATCTTTCTAATTGATAGAAGTCTGCAGCAGTGTATTTAACACCGATAACTTTTTCATCTTCTAGTAATTCAGCGAATTGATCTAAACTAATTTTAACTCCTGTTAAGAATGGAATGTAGTAAAGAATCATGCTGTTATCTGTAGCATCGATGATTGTTTTGTAGTAGTGTTTAATTTCATTAAATGATAATGGGTAATAGAATGGAGTAACTGCTGATAATGAGTCATATCCTAATTCTGTAGCGTATTTAGCTAATTCTACCGCTTCATTTAAATCTAAAGATCCAACTTGAGCGATAAGTTTAACTCTATCCCCTACTACTTCTTTTACAAATTTAAAAATTTGTTTCTTTTGAGCAGTGTTTAATAAGAAGTTCTCCCCACTACTTCCATTAACGTATAAACCATCAATTTTACTTACGTTAATGTTGTGCTCAATAACCTGTCTTAACCCCTCTTCTTTAACCTCACCATTTTCGTCAAATGGAATAAGTAAAGCTGAATAAAGTCCTTTTAAATCTTTCATTATAATAACCTCCGTTATTTGTTTTTAATATTGTGCATTTATTTAACACATTAAATTTTAATACACTTATATTTTAAAACGTTTTCTTTAGTTTGTCAATAGAAAAACCTTAAATATTTTATTTTTTGAAAACCTTTTAACCGTTGCTGTTGTTATCATGTTTATACTATATAATAATAGTTGATTCAGTTGTCGTTTATATAGTATATGTAAATCTATTGTCTAGTCTTATTGTCTCTATTTAATACATTAAACTCCTCTTTTTAAAAAATAAAAAGCGACTCTCTACTCATAATTGATTTAAAAAGTCGCTTCTATTCACCTCTTAAAGCATCATTGAATTTTTTATTTAATCCAATCAGATCCTAATTCAATAATAACTTTAATATTATATTGTAATTTTGAAATAATCTCACCTATTTAGATAATCACATCTTATCTATCATAACTTCCTACTAAGAACATATTTCCTTTTAATGTGTATTTACTACAATCAGTTGTTAAGATAAAACTATCTCCTTTTTTTACGTCATAAATGTTATCGTCTATTTCTACACTTCCGCTACCATTAAGTACAGTAAATAAATTTCCTGTTCGAGTTTTTTCTAGGGAAACTTGTCCCTCCACTTCTACTTTAAACACAGAGAAGTACCTTTCATCGGCTAAGTATGTTACTGTAGCACCTTCTAATTTTTCCGTTTTAGGGCTTGTAGTAACTTTTTCAAATGGAACTTTTGTCACATCTTTTGTTTTTTCTATATGCAGTTCACGTTTATTACCATCTTTTGTCGACACGATCATAATCATATACTCGATATGTCGTATCAGAATTTTGTTGCACTTCATATATTAATATTCCCTCTCCAATCGCATGAAGAGTTCCCGCTGGAATATAGAAGAAATCTCCCGCTTTTACTTCTTCTTCTATAAACAATTCTTGCCATTGTTCATGATTAATTTCATCATTGAGCTCCTCTTTTGTTTTAGCAGTATGTCCATATACTAACTTAGCACCTTCTTTAGCGTCTAGCACATACCAACATTCAGTTTTACCAAGTTCACCATTCTCATTTTCACGCGCATAATCATCTTCAGGATGTACTTGAACTGATAGATTATCACTAGCATCTAAAATTTTAATTAATAATGGAAACTTATTATACACTTTCTCAGTAAATAAAGTAGGTTGTTTCTCATAAGCTTCTTTTAATGTTAAACCCGCTAACTCACCGTTTGTTATTTTTGAACTGCCGTTATCATGGGCGGCAATAACCCACGCTTCTCCAATATTTCCTTGTGGAATAGAAAAATCAAACTTCTCTAAATTACGTCCACCCCAGATTCTTTCACAAAATACAGGCTCTAAAAATACTATTTTATCCATTTTATTCTCCTTAAATAATTCTAACTTCTAGTTTATTATACACCAGTCACTATTTTTTATACAGCATATACCTTTTAATTTTTTTCTAGAAACAGTTTTCAAAAATTTAATTTTATGGTAATATATCGTTGTATAGAAATTAAAAAAATCATTAACATTAAAGATAATCATGTCTTTATTAAGAAAGTAGGTATATTATGTTATTAGGTATTGATATTGGTGGAACAAGTATAAAATTTGCTGTGTTTGATGAAAATCACAAAATCGTACATTACGAAACTTGTAAAACACCTGACAATGTAACTGTAAAAATTACTGATGAAATGTTCAGAATCGCAAGCAAAATCCGCGAAAGCTATAACTTCTCTGCAGCTGGTATCTCTGCAGCTGGTGTTATCGACAATGTTAACATGGAAGTTATCCGTTCAGCTCCAACTATTAAGAACTATCTTGGAACTAACTTCAAACGTGACTTTGGAGATAGACTAGGTATTCCTGTATACGCAGACAACGATGTTAACTGTGCCTTACTTGGTGAACAATGGCTTGGTGGAGCAAAAGGTTTAGATGAAGTATTCTGTATGGCTTTAGGAACTGGAATCGGTGGGGCTTACTACCTAACTAGCCTTCCTTTCGGATCTAACTTCGGTGTAGGTGAAATCGGACAATCTCTTTACGATTTCGACACTAAAACTACTTACGAACAACGTGCTTCTACTATCGCTTTAGATAGAAAAATCAAAGCCGAAATGTACGAAGGAATTAGCGTTATCGAATTCTTCGATCTTTGTAAACGTGAAGACACAACTGCACTAAAAGTACTAGATGAATGGTTATTCGAACTTGCTCGTGGTATTGTTAACTTACTATGTATCCTAGATCCTAAGTATATCGTAATCGGTGGGGCTGTTTCTGCTCAAGGAGATTATTTATTAAATAAACTAGAAGCAAAAGTACGTGAACTTCACCCAATCGAAAATAACCAAACTAAATTCCTAGCAGCTGAGTTAGGAAATGATGCAGCTCTATACGGAGCTATTAGCCCATTTGTAGAAAAATAAGACATTAAGAACTTGTGAATCTTATTCAAAGGTCCTAAATTAAAAAAGTTTATATAAGAACATATAACCGCAGTGCTTTATTGATATCTAATAAACTTTTTCGAGAGTGACTCGACAAATCGATTTCTTCGAAATCACGATTTTTGAGTCACTCTCTTTTATTTTCTAACGGTGCTTCAAAGCTTTGTTTAATGTTAATTTATAATTTTTGCAACCGTTTAAATTTTTTTCTAGTATTTTTTAAGTTTTTTCTTTACAAAGTCCTACATAAGTGATAATATAAATTTAAGTTAACACATTAAATTTTGATAAATAAATAATAATTAAGTCAAGGAGGGATCAACTTGAAAAAATACGAAAAGATTATAAATGATATTATCTTAAAAATACAAACTGGTATTTTTAAAGAAGGTGAACAACTCTATACAGAAAAAGAGATAAAAGAAATATATAATGTTAGTAGTACTACTGCTGTTCGCGTGCTAAACGAACTAGAATCGGCAGGGTATATTTTTAGAATTCAAGGTAAAGGAAGTTTCGTAAACAAAACTCTAGTTAATAAAAAAAGTTTTTGTTACAGAAAACAACAATTTCCATAAACACTTTAAAGAATCAGTATCTGAACACTCTGAAGTTGTAGAAGCTGAAATTATTCAAGATAAAGAGCTTTGCTCAAAATTAAAACTAAAAAATCAAAAACTTCTAAAAGTAGCTCGTATAAAATATATCGGTAATGTTGCTTGGGCTCACCAAACTAACTATATTCCGATTAAATATTTACCTGATGTTAATATCGATGATATGGACAGTTTCAAAGAACTTGCTACTATGATTAGAAAAAAATATCGTATCGATATTCACCAAGAAAAGTCTAAAAAATATATGCAAGTTATAGTTGATACTCCTGAAGAAATTGCCAACTTTATCGCAAAAGATGGTGAACCTTGTTTTGAATTTGATAGGTATACCTACTTCGCAGACGGTAAAATTTTTGAATATGTAAAAATATATATAAATTACAAATACTACAGCTTAACAATTAAAGATTAAGTGTTGGATTGGAGTTAACTATGAATAAAAAAGAAGAAATCTTAAACCAAATTAAAGGCGGAATTATCGTTTCTTGCCAAGCGTTACCAGGTGAACCACTTTACGTTGAAGAAGGTGGAATCATGAAACTCATGGCACTAGCTGCTAAAGAAGCTGGAGCTGTTGGTATACGTGCACAAGGAGTTACTGATATAGTTCAAATCAAAGAAACAGTTGACCTACCTGTTATCGGAATTATTAAACAAAGTTATGAAGGTATGTCACAATTTATCACAGCAACTATGAAAGAGGTAGATGCTCTTGTAGAAACAGGTTGTGAAATAATCGCCTTAGACTGTACTTTACGCCCTCGTTTTGATGGTACAACAATCAATGATTTTATCGCAGAAATCAAAGCTAAGTACCCTGACATTCTTTTAATGGCAGATATTGCTACATTCGAAGAAGGTGTAAATGCGGCTAACATCGGTCTTGATTTTGTCGGAACTACATTAAGTGGTTATACAGAAAATACAAAAGATAGACCGAACGAAGTAGACCTAGGTCTTATCAAAAAGCTATCTGAAACTATTTCTGTGCCTATAATCGCAGAAGGTCGTATCCACTACCCTGATCAAGCAAAAGCAGCTTATGACGCAGGGGCATTCAGCGTAGTAGTTGGCGGAGCTATCACTCGTCCAAAAGAAATTGCATCTAGATTTATTAATGCAGTGAAATAAGAAAAAAACAACTCTGAAGATACATTTTCAGAGTTGTTTTTGTTTTTTAGCTATAATTGATGATTTATTATCCAAGTTGATAAATCTTCAATAGTTGCTTGACTTGAAGCAATCTTTAAAATAATAGTACATAATTCTTCTTGTGAATATTCCAATTCTATTCTGTTTAGAGCCAAAAAGACTAACATAGCGTGGACTCCTATCCGTTTATTCCCATCAATAAATGGATGATTTTTACCAATCCATAGCATAATCTCGCAGCTTTTTGTTGAATTGTTGGATACATATCCTAATAATTAAATGTCTGAAACGGCGCATTAATTGCAGATTCTAACATTCCCAAATCCTTTACACCATCTAATCCTCCGAACTCAGAAATCAAATCTTTATGAAGTAAAAGTATTTGATTGGTTGATAATTTTATCATTTCGACCAATACCTCATAAGCCTTTTTATTTTTTTTCATTAAACTTTTAGAAAGTGCTAATACATCTTCATCCGAGGCTTGTTGAGTTTTTTCAAATTCATTAAATTCTACTAAAACATATCTTGGTGCATTATTTTTTAATATAACAACTGATCCATTTTCATCTACCATTCTTGCTATCTTAGAGAAGTTCTGATTTGCTTCTGTTATTGAAACCAAATTATTTGTGTCTATATTCATACATGATACCTCCTTTTCATATTATTATAATAAAAAAAATAGGATTAATTCAACCTATTTTGTGTGATAAAAAAGTTCTAATTGACACTTGATCAATTAGAACTTTTTTATATTATTTTTCCCAAGCACGTCCGTCGATATAGCTTGAATTTCTATAGTTTTCTTTCGTCGGTTTTACCGGCATTATTATCGATAACAATATATATATCAATATTGGACTACCGAATGAGAAAATACTCGCTAATAAGAATAGTACTCGTAAGAAACTAGCACTTACTCCAAATCTTTCACTTAAACCACTACATACTCCAGAGATTAAAGCTCCTTCATATGATTTATACATCTTTTTATCTTCTAAAAAATTAAGAAATTTATTCCATAATTTATTTAATCCCATCTATCATAATAAATTCCTCCTGACTTTATTGTTGATATTTTATTATTCTGACTTTATAAATATTATATCACATTTCTATGATATATATTAACTATTGTACTCAGGTGACTTTAAACTAAGTTTATATTATTAAGAAAATATCTCAAAAGTCACAATAACAGCGAAATATTTATCTATTTGTTTTCCAGCTCCCTTTTTAAAATTTTTCAAATTTTCTTCTTGACAAGTGAGTGTTTACTCACTATAATATTGGCTATAAGGTGAGTGTTTACTTACCAAAGATTTGAAATCTTATTTCTAATGGGATATTTCTTAGCACCTATTCTGAACTATATAATAATCGTAGTTCTAAAAACATTAGGTGAACTAATATTCCTCAAATAATCTCAGCTATATTTTTTTAATCATAGAGTGAGTGTTTACTCACTTCAGAAAGGAAGATAATTCTTATGAAAAAATTAATACAAATTAATTCACTATCCAAAAGCTTCGGCGATCAAAAAGTCCTTGATAACATTGATTTCAACCTAGAAAAAGGTGAAATTGTGGGCCTTATTGGTCCATCAGGATCGGGAAAATCAACATTAATAAAAACAATGCTCGGTATGGAAAAAGCGGATAAAGGTGAAGCTCTTGTTCTAGATAACAAAATGCCAAAAAGAGAGATTCTCTCTAATATTGGATATATGGCACAAAGCGATGCCCTTTATGAGATGCTTAGTGGCTATGAAAATTTAGAATTCTTTGGAAGAATGAAAGGTGTTCCTTCAAAACAACTAAAAGAAGAGATAACTTATGTAGCTAAAATTGTTGATCTGACCGATCACTTGAAAAAATCAGTATCGAATTATTCAGGAGGTATGAAACGAAGACTTTCACTCGCTATTGCTCTAATCGGTAGCCCTGAGTTACTTATACTCGACGAACCTACAGTCGGTATAGACCCTAGCCTCCGTCGTAACATTTGGAAAGAATTGTTCAAACAGAGGGATAACGGTGTTGGCATACTAGTAACAACTCACGTAATGGATGAGGCAGAACTTACAGACAAAGTTGGACTTCTTCTTCGTGGAGATATTATAGATTTTGACACACCAAAAAATCTAAAAGAAAAAAATAATGTTACTACTATCGAAGAAGTATTCTTAAAAGTGGAGGAAAAATAAAATGAGAATTTTAACTATTTCAAAAAGAATATTTAAAGAATTTTTTAGAGATAAAAGAACTTTAGCAATGATGTTCGTTGCCCCAATTTTTATAATGTGGTTAATCAGCATAGTCTTTTCAGCAAATACAAATTCTGAAATTACTGTCGCTTCTGTAAACACTCCTCAAAGTGTCGTATCTGTAATGAAAGATATCGATAGCGTTCATCTAGAAGAATATCAATCAAAAGAAGCTGCTGAAGAAAAATTAAAAAACAATGAGATTGATACTGTAATTTCTTACGATAACAATACTTATACAGTAACTCACGCTAACATAGATTCTACTAAAACTATGCAAGCTCAACAAGTTTTAAAAAGCTCTATAAAAGCATCAGAAGCAAAAAACTTGGTAGAAATTGTTAAAAAAGTAAATCCTAAATTAGGTGAAAACAAACAAGAGCCTGAAGTTAAAGAATATTATAACTACGGTAATGCAGATTCAACATTTTTTAATAAAGTTGCACCTACTTTAATCGGCTATATCCTATTCTTCTTCGTGTTTCTAATCTCTGGTATGGCTCTATTAAAAGAACGTACTAGCGGAACTCTAGATAGACTCTTAGCAACTCCGGTAAAACGAAGCGAAGTCGTCCTAGGATATGTACTATCTTATAGCTCATTAGCTGTAATTCAAACTATTATCGTCACTCTATCATCTATATATTTATTAAATATTGAAGTTGCTGGAAATCCGTTTTATGTTATAATAGTTAATGTATTACTAGCAATGGTTGCCTTAACATTAGGTTTACTAATCTCTACGATTGCAAAATCAGAATTTCAAATTATGCAGTTCGTTCCAATAATAGTTATTCCGCAAATGTTCTTCTCAGGAATTGTATCTGTTGAAAGCATGGGGAAAATCGCTGTCTATATTAGTAAAATCCTACCTGTTACGTATGCTAGTGACGGTTTAAGCAAAATAATTTTAGAAGGTAAAAATCTTCTTGCGATTAAAACTGATATCATAGTTCTACTCGCACTTTGCATCCTTCTAATAATACTTAATATTCTAGGCTTAAAACGATATAGAAAAGTTTAAAAAATAATAGGAGACCCTTATGACTGAAAATATCTTAAAATCTTACTTTAGCATATCTCATGACGAAACCTTTCCACCTGGTAAGAAAAAAACAATAGAATCTGCGATTAAATTATTCGCAAAACAAGGATACCACGGAACATCTACGCTTCAAATCGCTAAAGAAGCGGGCGTTAGTCAGGCAACAGTATTCAAATACTTTAAAACTAAAGAAGATTTATTATATTCAATAATAATCCCTGTTATTCCTAAATTATTTTTAAATTTTCTAAAAAGAATTCAAAATACCAACTCACTTAAAGAATTAATCAGTTATGTTGTCGAAGATCGTATGGTTTTCCTAAAAGAGAATAAGGATACTGTAAAAATAGTATTCTCTGAAATATTAACAAACGAGAATTTAAAAGCACAACTTATCGATTCGTTAAAAGTGGTCTTTGCAGAAATAAACTTTGAAGATATATTACAAAAACACAAAGAAAACAATCCTGAAATTAACGAGAAACTATCGCCAGCCGAAGTCATCCGTTCATTCGCAGGACCTATCATGACCTACTCAGCTCAAAGATTTATTCTTTTTGAAGACGTTCCTTGTCCTACTGAGGAGCATGATTTACAATTTATTAAACAACAAATCTATAAAAATTTAACAAAGTAGAAAAAAGAGGATCTTGGCATTTTCCAAGTTCCTCTTTCTTTCTATTCACCCAATCTAATTACCTTATCGCAGATTGACAATGTTGATTTATTGTGTGAAATTATTATTGTTATCTTATCTTTTTTACTTTCTTCTAAAGCTTTTAGCACTTCGATTTCACTAAAGATATCGATGTTCGCTGTTGCTTCATCAAGAATCAGAAGTTTACTATCATTGTAGAATGAACGAGCTACTGATAAACGTTGTTTTTGACCTGAACTTATGTTCGAACTTCTCTCACCAACAATCTCATTTTCGCGACGTTTTAAGTTATCCACAAAACCTCTTAAATTAGTTTTTCTTAAAGATGCATCCAATTCTTCTTTATCTAAATCTTTTTCGAAGAATGTGATATTATCTTTAATTTTTGCATTGAATAAGTAACTATCTTGCAGAATTATTGAGCTATTTTCTCTAAAGTAACGGTTATCTATGTCTCTTAGCTCAACACTGTCGATCGTGATATTACCTTCCATATTTTCATCTGAGATAAATTTCATAATAAGTTTCGCTATTGTAGATTTACCACATCCACTAGGTCCACTTAGTCCTATAATCTCACCTTTTTCACATCAAAACTTAAATTATCCACTACAGTATTATCAGCGTATCGATATGTTAAGTTCTCAACTTTAAGTTCGTTAAAATCAACAACTACTCCGCTATTTTCCGCTTCTTCTGGCGTATTCATAAGTTCTAAAAATCTCTTTCCACTAGCCATCGTCTGACTTAATGTTGAAGCAAGGTTCCCCATGTATAAAATAGGAATAAACGATACGATAAACATCGCAACTAATGAAACAGTTACAAACTGACTATCAAGCGAAGATGCCACATAGATAAATGCCAACACCCCGATATTATAAGTTACAACATTTAGAACATTCAGATCTACTAAAAATTTATTTTTAAGATATGAACTTCTTGTCAGTTCTTCAGTTTCCATATCGATATTACGTTTTGCTTCATCGATTTTTCCATATTGTAATGTTTCAAAAATTCCGTATGCTTCTTCTGATGAATTGTTGTTTACTTGAGTTAGTTTACGACGATAATTTTCACCAACATCTTGTCCAACATTTCTAAAGCTTAACGGATACACAAGTCCGATTACGATATAAATTATTAATGCTACTAATGCTAATTTCACACTAAAGAATAATAGGAAGAAACTAACTACTAAACTTTGCACGATATAAATCATAAATGGTGTTATCGTATGCGCGTAGAAAACTTCTAATAATTCAATATCAGTCGTAATCATCGTCATGTAATCACCTGAAGTATTTTTCGTAAAATTATCGACAGAAATGCGTTTAAATTTTTCTAAAACTTTAACACGTAAGGCATGTAATACTTTGAAAGCTACGTAGTGATTTAAAAGTTGCTCAGTATAGCTGAATAACCCTTTTAACACGGCTAAAGCAAAGATTACTACAAATAAAATTACAGCTATTGTCGTTATTTTTGTTAAAAAGAATAACGAGATGAAGTAGGTAAATACAACAAGTGTCAAGTGTCCTAAGCTTCCGAATAAAGTCGCTCTAAGCAATGGACGTTTAAAATCCTGAGCAATAGCTAACAGTTGTTTTAATTCTCTTAATGATGTCATTACTCTACCTCCTTAGCTAAAAATTTTGATTTCAGTTGTTGTTGATCTGTGAATAATTTTCTATACAGAGAATTTTCTTCAATCAGCTCATCATGTGTTCCTTCTTCAATAATCTTCTTATCTTTTAGAACATAGATATTATCTGAATTTGTCACAGTTTCTAAATCGTGAGAAATAACGATAATAATTTTTCCTTCTTTAATTGAATCGAAGGCATTAAGCACGATTTCCTTACTGTAATCATCAATATTCGATACAGCTTCATCAAGTATATATAAGTAAGAATCTTTCAAAATTGCTTTCGCTGCAAGTAGTCTTTGTTTTTGACCTCCAGAAAGATTCGCAGCTCCTATCGCAAGCTCATAATCTAGACCGCCGTGTTCTTCTACGAAATCTCTAAGATTAACTTTTTCTAATGCATTGTACATTTCTTCTTCCGTTATATTTTTACGAACACTTAAATGTTCTCTTACAGTACCTTTAACTAAATAACTATCATTAGTAATAAGTGTCGTAATTTTAGCCATCTCTCTAGTAGGAATACTATCGATATTGAAGTTGTCGTATTTTATACTTCCGCTATAGTTAGAATTTAAACCTAAGATTAGTTTGATAATAGTAGACTTACCACTTCCACTTTCTCCTACTAATGCTGTTTTCGTACCAGGTTTAAATATCATATTAATATTTTCTAAAGTCGTCTCCTCACCATAAGAGAAGCTTACATTATTAAGAACAATATTTTTCCCGGCTTCTACCTCGATAGTTTCATCTTTTTCTTGCTCCGGATGATCAAGAAGTTTATAGATATTATCTAACTCAACATTCCCTTTCATTGAAATATGGAATAAGCCACCTAAAGCACGCAACGGTTTGAAACATTCTAAAGAAGCTACGATTACGAAAACAATAAGTTTCTGATCTTTCACCGCAAAGATAGCGATAATTGATAAAACAAAAATAGAAATATAAGTAATAGCATCCATGACATTGATAGAATTAAGTTGGTGACGAAGTAATGCCATCGTCGATTTTCTATATTTTGCACTACGAGTATCAACATCACTCGCTACATTATCTTCTTTACCATAAATTTTTGCCGTTGTGAAAC
>CAKMQF010000064.1 GCA_927911745.1 uncultured Gemella sp. | reverse complement strand
ATCTTTAAGAGCTTGACGAGTTGGGATTAATGTTCTTTCTACTAAGCTGTGAGTAAGTTCATCAAATTTAGCACGAGTTAATGTGTTTTCTAAGTGAACTGGTCCATTAGCTCCAGCTGAGATAAATGGTAATGAAATTTGAGTTGAAGTTACACCAGATAAGTCTTTTTTAGCTTTTTCTGCTGCATCTTTAAGACGTTGCATTGCCATTTTATCTCAGCAGGAGCTAACGGACCAGTTCACTTAGAAAACACATTAACTCGTGCTAAATTCGATGAACTTACTCACAGCTTAGTAGAAAGAACATTAATCCCAACGCGTCAAGCTCTTAAAGATGCAGGATTAAACCCAAGTGAAATCGATCAAGTAATCTTAGTTGGTGGATCTACTCGTATTCCAGCAGTACAAGAAGCTGTTAAAAAAGAAATGGGTAAAGAGCCTCATAAAGGAGTAAACCCTGATGAAGTAGTAGCGATGGGTGCTGCTATCCAAGGTGGAGTAATCACAGGAGATGTTAAAGATGTAGTATTACTAGACGTAACTCCATTATCATTAGGTATTGAAACAATGGGATCAGTTATGACAGTATTAATTCCAAGAAATACAACAATCCCAACATCTAAATCACAAGTATTCTCTACAGCTGCAGATAACCAACCAGCAGTAGATATCCACGTATTACAAGGTGAACGCCCAATGGCATCTGATAACAAAACTCTTGGAAGATTCCAACTTTCAGATATACCACCAGCACCACGTGGAGTACCTCAAATCGAAGTTATATTTGATATCGATAAAAACGGTATTGTAAATGTTACAGCTAAAGATCTTGGAACTCAAAAACAACAAAAAATCACTATTGAATCAAGCAGCTCATTAACTGATGAAGATATCGATAGAATGGTTAAAGAAGCAGAAGCTAATGCTGATGCAGATGCTAAACGTAAAGAAGAAGCTGATGTACGTAACGAAGCTGACCAACTTTCATTCCAAGCAGATAAAGCGTTAGAAGAAGCTAAAGATAAAGTAGACCAAAGCTTATTAGATAACATTAAAGCTAAAAACGATACATTAAAAGAAGCTATTAAAAACAATAACTTAGAAGAAATTAAATCTGCTAAAGATGAATTAAACAAAGCTGTTCAAGAAATGACTATGAAACTTTACGAACAAGCTAATGCTGCAGCAGGAGCTCAAGGTGCGGATGCAGGAGCAACTTCATCAAATAACGATGATGATACAATCGATGCAGACTTCACTGAGAAAAAATAATTAAATAAATAGTCCAAGGGCTGGTAGCGTTATGCGCTAGCCCTTTGTTAAATAATTAATTATAGGAGAGATTAAGATGGCTAAAAGAGATTATTATGAGGTGCTTGGCGTAAGTAAAAGCGCAAGTGCAGCTGAAATTAAAAAAGCATATCGTAAATTATCAAAACAATATCACCCAGATATCAACAAAGAGCCAGGTGCAGAAGACAAATTCAAAGAGATTTCTGAAGCATATGAAGTACTGAGTGACGATACTAAAAAAGCTCAATATGATCAATTTGGTCACGCAGCATTTGAAGGTGGAGCAGGTCAAGGTGGATTTGGCGGCTTCGGCGGAGGCTTCTCTGGATTCTCAGGTGGTTTTGATGACCTTGGAGATATTTTCTCAAGTTTCTTCGGAGGTGGGGGAGCACGTCGTAATCCGAATGCACCACGTCAAGGAGAAGATTTATTACACCGTATTCGCATAAGTTTTGAAGATGCTGTATTCGGTACGAAAAAAACTATCAAACTTCGTAAGGATGTAGAATGTGATTACTGTCACGGAAGTGGAGCTAAAGATTCTTCATCTGTAAACACATGTCACAGATGTAATGGTAGTGGACAAGAAGCGGTAATTCAAGATACTCCATTTGGACGTATGCAAAGTCAACGTACATGTTCTGAATGTCAAGGACGCGGAAAAATCATTAAAGATAAATGTGCACACTGTTTCGGAAAAGGATACAATAACCGTGAGGTAGAATACGAAGTGGAAATTCCAGAAGGAATTAGCTCAGGACAACGTGTTCGTCTTCGTGGTAAAGGTGGAGCAGGAGAAAATGGTGGTCCAGCAGGTGATTTATTCATAGAAGTAATCGTTGCTGAGGATTCATACTTCCAAAGAGAAGGTGATGATATCTATACTGAATTAAAACTTTCTCCAGCACAGGCTGCTTTAGGAACAAAAGTTGATGTTCGTACATTAACAGGTGAAATTGAACTAAATGTTCCAGCTGGAACACAGCATGGACGTAAATTCCGTCTTTCAGGTAAAGGTGTTAAAAGTGTTATGGGATACGGTCAAGGAGATCACTACATTGTGGTGTCTATTGAAATTCCTAAAAACTTATCAACAAAAGAACGTGAACTATACCTTCAACTTGCAAAGTTAATGATGAGAAAGTTGAAGAAGACGAAAGCTTTTTAGACAAAGTTAGTAGAAAAGCAAAAGACTTATTTGATTAATAAAGAAAAATGGACTTATCCAAAAGTCCTAAATTTTAAAAGAGTTTGTATAAGAACATATAGATGCAGTGGTTTATTGATATCTAAAGATGTTTTATCAAAGTTTTTTTAGATGTCTAATAAATTCTGTGGGGGTGGCGATAAAATCGATTTCTACGAAATATGATTTTTCATCACCCTTCTTTTTTGTTGTTTTGTTAAGTAATCTACCGTATTTATTTGAATTTTTTTGTAATACAAAGTAAAATATAAGATTGGATATAAAATATACTAGAAAGAAGGAGTAGGGAAAATGTTCATAAATGAATTTAAACTGATCAAGAAATCAGTATGTTTTTTATTATTGGATAATGTTATTCGTGGAGTAGCGGCAAGTGGAAAACCGTATCTAACACTTTATCTAAAAGATAAAACAGGTAGTATTGATGGTAAGATTTGGGAAGTTAAAGAAGAAGATAGTGACAATTTAAAAGCTGGTAAG
>CAKMQF010000063.1 GCA_927911745.1 uncultured Gemella sp. | reverse complement strand
CTAAAAGGTAATGGATATTGAGGAGCCATGGGATATGAATTTAGAAAACACCAACAAAGTGCGTCTGATAAAAAAATAACTCGTAAACAAATTTTTTAGATGAATATAACAATCCCAATAGCTAAAGACCAGAGCTACCAGAATCTAATAGAAGTCATATTTGTGAAGATAAGACGGATTTTTATTTTTGTCCATGATTTTGAAGAAAGGGACTTACTATGGAATATGATAAAAAAGAGATAGCTAGAAAGCTTTTAGATGATGTTGGCGGTACTCCAAGAGTATATGTATTTAAAGATGAATCTGGAAAAGAAATTGACATATTTTGTGGTGCTGATTCTCCAATTGAACACGTATCTTCTTACTCCACTGTTGGGTTATCAGACTACACTTTGAACAAAAAGATAGATGATAAATCTTTAAGAGCAGAAATTATTGGTTCAACAGATAGTAGGAATGATTTGTTTCCAAATATAATAAGTGACTGTGCTTTTAAAGTTATGGATGGATCATCTCCTTGTATACCAGGGACTGTATTTCTAAATGCAATAGATAATTATTATCTAGATTTTAATATGAAGCACATGTTATTGACTATCCCATTTTTATGGGAGTTGCACGATTTGGAATTTGATCATGAATATGTAACTTGGTTGTTTGCAGTTCCGATTTCTGAGTCGGAGTACCATTTTTTTGTTGAGAATGGGTATCAAAAATTAGAAATGTTATTTGAAAAAAAACAAATAGATATTTATGATTTAAATCGTAGTCCTGTGGTTTAGATGATATTTTAAAAAAAGGAGATAAGTTGCACTTAGATGGTCGGCATAAAGATCATTTTGAGGTATTCAATAAAAGAGGCAAAGTAAAGGATGTTCTTAATCCTGATGGAACTTCTAATAGTAAAAAATTTAATTTAGCTTCTGGGAGGAGATTAAAATGATTAGTTCAGAATTAAAAGATGTAATGAAACGATTGACTATTCTTAATGAGAATAATAAAGGTGTGCTACTTAGAGAAGAAAGCATCAGAGATATAGACAATACTATAAATATCTTTCTAGAAAATATGAAGATCGTTTTTATGAAGGATTAAGATTGTTTAACAAGATAGACATTACTACAATTTCCTCTTCAGAGAATTCAGATTACACTATTGCTTTCTATAATTTATTAACTGGAATTAGGGGGATAATCGATTGTTTTGATGACTTTGATGATATTTTAGTTGAATTGAATAAGAACTTCATGTATCAAAGTGGTGAAATCACAAAAGAAGAATGGAAAAGTTCAGGGGAAGTAGTCTTGGATGACGAAGAAAATGAATTTGGAGATTGAAGAATAGATATTGATTCCTCTTAAATGAATGGGCAAGTCGAAGAATGAAAAATGGATTTTAAATTTACTAGAAGGATTGAGAAGGTATTAAAAATGAAACAAAAAGTATCGTTATGGCTCGGTAATTTTGCCAGTCAAGAAGAATTTCAAGAATACTTCAAAATTACATATAAAGAGGATGGGAATAGCGTTTCTTCAGAATTTGAGACAGACTTTCATTTGTCGTACTACGATAGAGATTTAGTTGAAAAAGATTGGGTTGATGTTTCTGAAAATAATATTGATGTTTTGCTTGAAGGTTTCTCATACGATGAAGAGATTATTATGAAGTTTCCTAAAATATCATCAACCTATAATACAATTGTTTTGATTTATGATTTTGATTATTCTAAAGAAGGATTAAAAGTAAGTAACAATGGTTCTGGGACATTAGAGTTTATTGGTATTGCAGAATACGATTACTAAGCTTAGCATATAAGGAATTCTGGCACATCATCAACCCATCTAAGCCTGGCTGAAGGATCGCTCGAATGAGACAGGTCAGAAGCAATTAAAGCGAATAAGAAAGTTGAAGTTCACGTCAAAATTGAGTATGTAGAGAATTCTGCACGACCGAAGACATTTAGGATAAATTATACAATTGATGGACAAACTTATACACATCGTATAAAAAATATTAGTGGAGGGAAGTAAATGATATTTGAAGATCAATTAATGGAAATTCAATCTGATATGATTTCTTTATCACTCGAGTATGTAGAAAATAAAGCAGAGATAGTTTATATATATGTAGTTTTAGAGGATGGTTTAGTTTCTTTTGATGTTTTTTATAAAATTGGTGGATTCATTTCTGAGAAAAGTGATGTAAATGAGTATTTGTCAGAAAAAATTAATGATTCAGATGATATCCAATTCTCGCTATTAGAATATGGAATAGAGGATGCGGAAAAGATAGAAGTACTCTTTAAAGAGAACTCTAAAGAGGTACCTACTGAAATAAGATTGGTATATGATGTGAAAAATAATAGTCTTAAAAGCAATTACATATACGATGCAATGTATGAAAAAAATGAAGATTTATCAGTATCAGATGTTTTTGAAGCTTGGATACAGGAAGAAAAATCGAAATTAATCACATAAAAGCTAGTGTTTACGAGCCGTATGTAAACACGGAGAAAGGCTAATGGGATTTTATGTAGATATTGCGGAGCTAAGGTAGGAGATGCAGGTATTGGTAATACTTGGCATCATCACCAAGATGGAATAACGTTGCAAGCGGTTGATAGGGCTATAACTCATCGAGGTGGTATATCAATTATGAAAGGAAATAAATAAAAATGACAATGAAGCTTGATAGGTTTGGATTGCCAATGAAGAAGCGATTTCAATATTAGAAAATAAATTTGAAGTAGTTTTACCAGAAGATTATAAAAGATTTTTATTACAAGAAAATGGTGGTAGAAATACAGCTTATAAATATAAAAATTTAGTAAGAATTTCTCAAATTAGTGAAGAAATTAATATTGATGTAATGTTCGGTGTTGAAACGAATATAAAAAATGCAGATATCGAACAGTGGACTAGTGAGTATCGGGATGATTTATTCCCAAATTCAATCATTATTGGGGACACTATTCAACATGGCTTCATAGTGTTCTGGCTTAGTAATGAAGAAAATAGGGGAATTTATTACTATGATGATACATATGAATTTGAATCATCTACTGATGATGTGAATGCTTATTTTTTGGCAAACTCATTTAGTGAGTTTTTAAGTATGGTAGAAAATTAGTGAATAGGTCGTTGATGGAACACGGAATCTACCACTTCCTCAAGGGATGAAAGATACACTCCTATTTGCGGAAGGTTTTATTGGTGTAGCTGGAAGTATGATTTCACAGACTGCCATCGGAGCTGTAGATTTGACACAGCTTATTGGTATTACCAGTATTTATGGCGTCAATCGCCTGACAAGTGGTCGAACTCCAGAGTGGGAAGCGGGACTTACAAGGAACGGTAGATAACCTGTCTAGCCTTGCGGAGTTATGAGTAGGAACTTACACTGCTCTGACGGATCCAGGAGCGGCTCAGCGTGGCCAGGATCCCAATGCCAGCTATGCGGATAAGGCAGCTTATCGTGCTCAAGAGACCGGAAAAGCCCTCTGGGATAAGGTCACCCATATGGATGCCTATGATGCAGGAGGCTTGACCTTTGAGATTGCGAGTCTTTTTGTCGGTCCAGCAGCTGTAGGTAAGATGGCGAAGGGTACGAAACTAGGAGCCAAGGCAGCTGAGATGATTAGCTTAGCCAAAAACAGTACCAAAGCAAGAATTCTCGCAAATGTCGAAAAATGGGGTTCAAAGGTTGACAGGATTCTTGCGAATGGCGATGATGTCATCAAGCGTTTCACCAAAAATCTACTGAAGAAAGAGCTTCCTTTCTCAATAGGAAGCGAAGTTTTAGCTGGTGTAGGTATAGTAGGTCATCAGCCAACAGTCGGTGAGGTCATTTAGTATTTTAAGGATAAAGCTCGGGATGTTTATTCAAAACTTTCGAGCTCCAGAGGAGGATTTTCTTGGACTCTACGTGGAGAAAATGATGAGATACCCATTATTTCCTTGAAAGAAATCGAGTATGCTAAAAGAGCTAGAGAAGAATATCAAAAATTAAGAAGAGAATTTGACTTAACTGTTCGAAAAGAATTTTTAAAGGATATTTCCAAAGATAATGATAAATTACGAGAGTTGGGAATCAGTGAGTCCGATATACAAAAATTAGCAGATGGTTTAGTTACTAAAGGTTACCAAGTTCATCATCAGTTACCATTAGATGATAGTGGAACAAATAGTTTTGAGAATCTTGTCTTAATAAAGAATGATCCTTATCATAAAGTGGTAACTAATTATCAACGGCATATTGTTAAAGGTATGGAAGTTGGAGACTCTAAATTAGTTGATTGGCCATTCTTTACAGCTAATATTTATCCAAATTAGAATAGAGGAGATATAAAAAATGTGGATGGATTTTATTTCAAAAATTTCAGAAGTTGAAGAAAAGTACGGAAATTCTGTTAATAGTGGAGTTCCAAATACTGTTTTTTCAGCTCTTATGAAGAAACATAACGTTTGGCCGAATGATGAAGTAATGGAAGATTATAAAAGATTTCTTTCTCAAGTAAATGGAATTGATTTTAATGGTTTCATTTTGTATGGTATTTCTCAAAAAACAAACCCAGATATTATAGATGAAGATGTCTATGATATATTTGAAATGAATATTATTTGGCATGAGGAATCTAGTAACAACAGCTATTTCTTTTTTAGGTGAGAGTGGTATGAGTTGGTATGTCTATGATACTTTTGATAGAGTATATAAGGAGTTAGATTTACCTTCAGGAGATCTAGTTAACAAGTATAGTACTCTAGACGACTTCTTGGAATCTGTTTTAAAAACAGCATTGAACTAGCATTAGTAGTTAACTCTAGAAAAATGGGGTTCAAAGGTTGACAATGTCTTAGCAAAGAGCAATAATGTTATTGGGAAATTTGGCGAGAAAATATTAGATACCCGAATCCCAGTTGGCATTCGTAAAGAGGCACTTGCCTTTGTGGGTGGTATGGGCTCAGTGCCTGCCTTCAGCGTTGAGAGTAAGACTCTGTGTGAGGTTAGACAGTTCTTTAGTAAACATACGGATGATGTAGTGCGAGGAGTAGGTGGTTCTGGAGAAGTAGCAAACAGGGGAGAAGATTTATTACAATCAACTAAAGAGATTCAAAGAATTGAGGAGATTAACGTAGTATTTAAACGTAATCCGAAACATGATGAAGCCGAGTTTATTCGTCAATTGAAAGGACAAGAAGAAGGTTTAAACAAATTAACTGTAAAAGAGTATTTTAAAAATAGGAAAGAATACATCAAAAACGGACGTTCATCGAAAGCTAAAGCTGTTCAAAAAGCTGCCAGAGAAAATGCTCTAGCAGATAAATACAATGAGATGTTGCTACAAGGGAATTCTCGTTCAGAAGCTAAGCGCATTGCTGAGGACTGGATAAAAACACAAGCTGCTTTGCATGCTTCAGATATGATAGCCGACGGTTATGCTACTAAAATTACAGGTATGGGAGATACTCGTATTAATTCTTTTCTAGGATCTCAATGGCGTTCAAGAATAAGCGAAATGGATCAGCAAATACGTAAAGCAACTGAACATCTTTTAAAGATGATTTGGATAAAACAAGGCTCAATATTAAATTGGAATATATACAGAGGTGATATTATGTTAGATGATTTTATAAAAGTTATGGCGATGCCTCAGGATGTAGTTGAAAAATACCGTACTATGGTACCAGATGAATTAATTCAAATTTGGCAAAATCAAGGTATAGGAACTTTTTTAGGAGGATATTTAAAAATTATTAATCCTGAAGAATATAGAGATTTGTTGGATTCAACATACTTCCGTGGGGACTTAGCAGTTCCAATATTTGTGACAGCATTCGGTGATATTATAACATTTGAAGAAAATAGATATTTAAGGCTTGTAAAGTACAAAGATGGAGTATTTGAAATCATTTTGGAAAACTTTCTATTTTTCTTGAAATTCTTGAAGGATGAAGATTTTCAGAAGGATTATTTTGAAATTGATTTATATAAAAGTGCATTGAAACAATACGGAGACTTAGATTATGATTATTGCTTTGGATTTGTACCATTGCTTGGTTTAGGTGGACAGAAGACTGTGGAAAATATAGATAAGGTAAAAATAAAAGAGCATATTTATATTATTTCGGAGCTTGTTGGAAATATTGGGATGTGATAGAAACTTTATCGGAGGAACTCTGTATAGTTCTGATTTTCGTATGTTATTTGTCGACAAAATTGATGAATTAAAAAGGATTGCTCGAATGAGATTGGCTCCTGGTGGGAAGATGTCGTTGAGGGAACATGAAATCTGCCTATTCCACAGGACTTGAAAGATTCCCTCCTGTTTGCGGAAGGTTTTATTGGTGCAGCTGGAAGTATGGTTTCAGAGACTGCCATTGTAGCTGTGGATTTGACTCAGATTATTGGTATTGACAGAAATGCTAACTTTAGACAAGCTGATGAGTACTTTTCTAGAGAATTAGGGAAAACTCGTCGAGAAATTGTTAAGTTTAGAAAAGAAAATAAATTAACGTGGCACGAACTTAATGACATGACGAGTATGCAACTAGTTCCGAGTATCATAAATAGTAAATTTGGGTACTTAGGCGGTGTTTCAGAAGTTAAAAAGTTGTTGGAATTATTACAGTAGAAAAAGAGGTGTGAAATGAAGATAGTACATCCTGTTTTTGGGGAATTGACATTTAATTATGGTTGGACTAAGAGTATTAAATTAAATATTTTTAAAAAGAAATTTTCTGTTGAAATAAATATTGACGCAGATGAAGATGAGGTGTTCGATGAAAATCAAATCAAAGCTTTTGAATTTTTTTTCAGTGATATTCAGAACCGTGTTACCCAAGCCGAGAATGGTATTGTTGGATATTATAATTCAATAATTGATGAGGTAATTGATAGACTGGATTCAGATTCTAATTTTGGTAAGAAGTTATTAAACGCTAAAGATAATCCGAGTGAGATCTTTAAATTTTTGACAGTAAAACAAATTATGATTCCGATGAATTTTGATGATAATACACGTGAAGCAGGCTTCATTTGTGATTGTGAATGGGATATTGAAAACGGTGTTGGAATAAAATATATTAATGAACAAATATCAGAAATAGGATTTCAAGACATTTTGCTATAATTGAAGTTATGTTCAGCGGACCTCACCTAGCAGCACGAAGCAGCTTTTTAGTGCTTTAAGTAGTCAAATGACAGCTGCGGGACGAGTGAAGAGTCTGAGTTATAGTGATCCTGTTTTAACTAACATTGTGGCGCATGAAGATCTTGGTAAAGCGATTTATGAGATGAATGATTAACAGTATGCGGAGGCCGGCCTTAGTCCAGAAGACCGCGTGAGAGTGTTGGAAATCTCGGAAAAGGCACCTAAGGTTGAGTATCAGCCAGATTACTCACCAGATAGAATACTGGGAACTCCAAAAAATGATCGTCCTAGTGTGGAAAATACTTATAGTCCAGACTATATTGAGGCTCATAGACAACAATTTGAGAATGGTGCTACTAGATTTCAAAAATTTAAGCCAGATCCTAATTATCAAGAAGGAATTATTGGAGGTAAAGATGGCACAAGTTTTTTGGTTGAGTAAAGACCATGCGGATGTTATTCAAGATGTCGCCAAAGGTGATAATCGCCTCTATGAAACCTTACTGGGCTTTGACGAAGGGTACTTAGGTGACAATCCACTTTATCGCTTGGATGTAGCACCGGAAGTTGTCTCTGAAAAAGGGATCTCAATCCCAAGTAGTAGGGAAGACGGTGCGAATGGTTGGTGGCGACCAGGGGGAAGAACCTATCCAGGAGACATGCCGGAGGGTGTCATGGACGGTATCAGTATAAAGGAAGGAGATGTCACATGGAACGCAGTAAATTAACATGGGAAGAAGTTATCAAGTTTGAGGAAATAAAAGGCTACGGTCAACAGATTTGGAGGCATAATGGCCAGTATTATCTTGTCGCAGATGAAGGAGGTATTGCGGAACAACGAGTGGTGTATGAGTTGCCTCTAGAGCTGTTTCAGTTGCTTGATAGTGGGACAAAAACTATGGTTGATATTCATTATAAGCTACAAAATGATGAATGGCCTTCAACCGAAGAAGAAAGAAAGGCTAGTGAAAAAAAATGGATTGAGGAGGGACTTACCCCTCTTATAGCTAATCCTAAAAGTAGAGAATACTTTACTCAAGAAGAACTCGAAAAATTAATCCCTCTAGCAGAAAAAAAAATGGATTGATTGGAAGGGTAAACTCCCAGATAACTACGTGTCCCCGCTAGATAAAGATTAACCATTTCGCTTTTGATAACCTCTAGATCATTAGGAGGATACTAAGATGGGGATTACCAATATTACATGGGAAGACGTTATCAAGTTTGAGGAAGTAGAAGGTTATGGCCAGCATATCTGGAAACACGGCGAACAATATTGTCTTGTCGTGGATGAAGGAGGTATTGCGGAACAACGAGTGGTGTATGAATTGCCACTAGAGTTGTTTCAGTTGATTGAGAGCGGAGAAAAGAATTTAGTAGAGTTACATTTTAGGCTGAAAAATGATGCTTGGCCATCTAATGTGTCACAAGAGGAAGCAAATAAGCTTTTTTGGCGAAAACACATTGAGGTTTTAAAAAATAATACCGCAGCACAAAGGCATTTTACCCGTCAAGAGCTAGAAGAATTATTACCAGAAGGGTCAAAAATTCTAGCAAGTAGTGATAGTTAATATGGATTTGATATGGTAAACAGTAAATTAACTTGGGAAGATATTATCAAGTTTGAGGAAGTAGCAGGTTATGGTCAGCATATCTGGAACACGGCGAACAATATTATCTTGTCGTGGATGAGGGAGGTATTGCGGAACAACGAATGGTGTATGAATTACCACTAGAGTTGTTTCAAAAGGTGAAATTGCAGAAGTTTTTGGAGCAGGTGGTGGAACGCAGATTAAACTTGGAACATCTGTTAGCTGGTACGAAAAAATGGGACTATTAAAGGAGATAAAATAAATGGATAAATTGATGCATGAAAAAAAAATAATTCAACAGAAAGTTGAAGAGTTGAATTATACTACGCTAAGAGTCTCCGTATTTAATGGCAGGAATAAAGGGAGAGAAGATTGGCAAACGCGAATAGAATATGATGAGGGGGAAAAAGTATACTTAGTTTATTCTTTAGGAGATAGGGCAAGTATTATAGGAAAGATTAGAACATTTAGAAATTTTGAAGAAGCAGAGCAATGCTTATTTGAGATATTGGATTTAACTGTAAAATATAACAGGTTGCAAGTGATGACTAACGAGGAACCGGAATATCCTTCTCCTTTGTGGGATAAACCATAATGATAAATTTAGAAAAGCAACGCAGTGGAATTTGATTTGAATTTTATCGAGCTCTCCCATCAACAAGTATCGACTTCCTTTGTGCATAGTGAGGATATCAAGATTATCATAAATATGAGGTGATACATGATTTGACATAAGAAAATATAATAAATGTTTTAAAACAGCTTCATCAGAAGTTAAAGAAAGTTTAATTGATGCGATAGAAAACCGGGAATTTTCTTTGTCAGATTTGGATAGTATTCAACAAGGAGAAATTGCAAAAGTCTTTGGAGCAGTTGGAGGAACTCAGATACAACTAGGGAATTCTTTGAAGTATTATAAAGATTTAGGTTTATTAAAAGAGGTGATAAAATGAATTCGGAACAAATTGAAAAATTTAAACAAGAAATAGAATGTATTATAAAAGAACAAAATTATATATCTTTACGGTATGTTCTTTTCGATGAAACAAATAGAACACCATTTGCTGTACATATATTTTACAAAGATGATTTATTCATGGTGAATAGCAGAGATGAGAGGGGTTATAAAATTGGAAGAGCATTTGAATTTGATAATTTTTCTGAGGCTAAAAAAAAATTCTTTAATATATTGGACTTTATAGTACGTGAGGGTCGAAGGGACATATCTAACAGAGGAAGCTATATGTATTCCTCACCTCTTTGGGATAAACTATAATGATAAATTTAGAAAAGCAAGGAAGTGAAATTTGATTTGAATTTTATCGAGCTCTTCCATCAACAAGTCTCGGCTGCCTTTATGCGCAGCGAGGATATCAAGATTATCATAAATATGAGGTGATACATGATTTGACAAGAAGTAATATAGAAGTGGCTTTCAATAATGCTTAACCTGAGTTACGGAAATATTTAACTAAGAGTCTTTCTAAATATGGTAATCCTATAGATGTTCTTTCAAATATTCGAAAGGGAGAGATAGCTATGGTTTTCGGAGCAGGTGGAGGAACACAGATACAATTAGGCTCGAATCTTAAATATTACAAAGCCATGAACTTGTTAAAGGGGGGGTAATAATGCGAGCAGAACTAGAAAAACAATATGTGTTAGAGATTGAATCGAGAATTAAATTGAATAATTTTCAGACTCTACATTACGTGCTCTTTGATGAATCAAAGAGATTACCTTGGGCAACACATCTATTTTATAAGAATGGTGTATTCCAAGTAAATAGTAGAGATGAACGTTCTTATGTCGTGGGGGAAACTTGGATATTTAATAATTTTGATGATGCAGTTAAGAAGTTTATAGAAATACTTAAAGATACAGTAGAAGCAGAGAATTTGGCTAATTTATTAGGATTTTCTCATCCCTATTCATCTTCATTATGGGATAAGTAATTGTTAAATCTATTACTTACACTGCTCTGACGGATCCAGGAGCGGCTCAGCGTGGCCAGGATCCCAATGCTAGCTATGCGGATGAAGGGTTTTCAGGAACATCTACCAAAAAGCGGTCAGAGTTTAATCGAATGATTCAGGATTGTAAGGAAGATAAGATTGATAGAATACTTGTTAAGTTCATCAGTCGGTTTTCAAGAAATACCCTAGACTGCATACGATTTGTACGTGAGCTAAAAGAGCTAGGAGTTGGCATTACCTTTGAAAAAGAGAATATTGACTCTCTAGATGCAAAAGGAGAGGTTCTACTAACAATCTTATCGTCATTGGCACAGGATGAATCGCGCTTTATTTCAGAGAACGCGACACGGGGAATCCGCAAGTGATTTGAACGAGGCATCAATCGCCAAAATACCACAAAATTCATGGGTTACGATAAGGATGAAGATGGCAATCTTATCATAAATGAAGAACAAGCACAAGTCTTAAGGAGAATCTTTCAAATGTTCCTAATGGGTCAGACACCAGAATCAATCGCTAGAAGGTTGAATTATGAGGGGGGCGATGATCAGGAAAGGCGAATTGGTATCCAAGCTCCATTCAGAAAATGTTCCATAATGAAAGGCATAAAGGGGATCTGCTCTTACAGAAAATAGTAACAGGAGACTTTTTGAACAAGAAACGGACCGATAATAACGGATATGCTAATCGGTATTATGTCGGGGCAATCACGAACCGATTATTGAACCTTGGATTTGGGATGCGGCACAGTTAGAATTTGAACGAAGAGAGGTCTTTAAGCAAACTAACTGTATCAAAAACTTCGCACAAAATATTGAAAGTAATCCATTTTCGTCAATGGTATTTTGTGGAGTCTGAGTTCACCATTTGCACGAAAGCATTGGACCACTATCAAAGGAAAGCGAGCTGTATGGCAATGTGGTTCAAGGTATAAGAAATAAGGTGAGTTAGGTTGCACCAACTCACGCATTGATGAGGAAACATTGCAGAAAGCCTACTTGACGGCTATGCATGAGCTATCAGTCCATAGGCAGGAATGCGCAACGAAGTGGCGAAATAGGAACTCCATTAGAAAGATATAAAGCATTGATCTTACAAGAAGCACTTGGGGACAATAGCAATGAATTTAGTCCAGAGCAGATGGTTGGGCTACTTGAGAAAATTGATATCGGAGAGCAAGTAGTTGTCCGATATGTGGATGGAACTGACGTGACACTTTGATAGGAGGCAATAAAAAAGCGCAGGTAAGTTCTGTGCTTTTTTGGTATAATAAGAATTGTGAACTAATTTCTAAATTAATTTGTTTTAAATGGAGGTGTTACTTTGAATTCTGAGTTAAAAATAGTAGATAATTATCTGAACAATTATATTCAGGAGAACAATAAACAGAAAAGTAATATATTTCTAAGGCTTAACGAAGTTGAGTATTATGAAGAAAATAAATCTGGAACGTTATGTCATTTTCCAGGTTGTGGTGATGTTGCGATAGATTCACACACTTATCCAAAATCATTTTTGAGAGAAATAGCAAGTGGAAATAAGGTCTATGCAACTGATATAAAGCATATTGTTGGGAATAGTTATGATGTAGGAGTGTCAGATTTGGTAAAGGATACTCATATTAAGAAATCTGGAGTTCAACCATTATTTTGCAAGAAACATGATACTGATATATTTAAAGCAATCGAAGTAAAAAATATTAATACGAATCTTGAAACTTATCTATGTTTATTTCTGTATCGATCTTATATATACGATTATCAGTTGGAATCGGAAGTTCACAATCCGAGCGTAAATAGAAAAATCAACATTGGTAGACCTTACTCTAAAAAAATATCAGAAGAAGACGCGACACAATATTTATTCGAGCAGGAACTCTCAACGAAGCTAATAAGCGAAAATGCGAGCTTCTATAACTCTGATATTATAAAAAATAAATTTGATGACATATTTCTTGAAAAGAAAACTCCAAATTATTCTGATTTTTGCAAGTATTTCGAATTGAAGTATTATGATTTAGAATTCCTTCCTGATTTTTTTGCTAGTGGAAGTATGTTTTTTTCCATGGATCCTCAAAGGTTAGAGAATCCACTTCAATCAATCTATGCCATTATTCCTGATAAATCATTACAAACTGCATATTTTTGTGTATTAACGCCTAATGAATCTGTAGATTCAATGAAAGTTGTTATAGAGAATCTCGAAAAACTGTACAATAAATACGATAAGAGAGAATTCAATAAACTCATCGAGTTTTTGTTGTTAGATGCCTCTCAAAATATTATTATGACTGAAACTCTATACAACAATCTACAAATAAATGATACTTATCTCTTGCTTGTAAAAGCCTGTATTGCTTTGGTGATGGCCCGTTTACCTAATTGCCCATACTCCAGTGAATCATTAAGGTATTACTCTTATAATTTACTAAAATCAATTGATTTAATAAGCAATGATTATCAATAGTCCTTTTAGAAATCGTTTCGGAGTATCTAATTAAAGTGCCAAAAGAAATGCGGCATTTCAGAGTATTGGTTTGTCCTATCAAGACATGTTGAGTGTGTGGTATTGATGTCAAAAGTTGAACCTGATAAGTAAATAAAGTGTAAAAAATAAAGGTTTATTCATAGGATATCGTTAAAATGTTTTAGACGTTGGAGGTGAG
The DNA here is from genome assembly GCA_927911745.1 of uncultured Gemella sp. Classification (GTDB taxonomy): domain Bacteria; phylum Bacillota; class Bacilli; order Staphylococcales; family Gemellaceae; genus Gemella. Next base: position 937 of record CAKMQF010000063.1, on the reverse strand, counting down.
TTGTTGAAAGAAAATCGACCGGATTTTTAGTAATATAAAATCATTTGAAGAATTTAACAAATACTATTGGTATCGAGAAGAACTTTCACAAATATGTAAGTCTCTTGGACTAGAGTATAGATGTACAAAGAAAGAATTAAATTATATTATTGAACAATATTTCAAGGGGAATAGAATAGAAAAGTCTACGAGGAAAGTAAATAAAAAACATACCGAAGTAATATCTTTAAGTACATCATTGCTTGAATGTGGTTTTTCCTTTAACCAAAAATTTAGAGATTATTTTTCAGCTGTAACAGGAGTTAGCCCATTTAAATTTAATGCTGATATGGCAACGGCTTGGAGAAAAGTAAAAAGTGATAACGATAAAGAATTACAATTCAAGATATGATAAAAATATATTATGGAGAATCAGATTATGCAAAGTATGATAATTCGACTTGTCAGTGGAATCAATTTCTAAAAGAATTTTGTGCAGATGAATCTAGTAATAATTATTCTAACAAGTTAAAAGTTGCAGCTATCCTTTGGAGAGAAGTTAGAAACTCAAAAAATGAAAAAATTTATTCAAAACAACTTCTGAATGAATATGGGTACAAATTAGAGGAGTACCGTAAGTAAAAATATATCGGATACTTTTTAACGATAGCTCACATCTAAAAAATTATGAGGGGATTATAAGATGAACGATTATATAAAATTAAATGAAGATAGATGGAATAATGTAAAAAATGCCTATACTGAGCCATTGACACATGAAGAATTAGAAGAAGCTAGAAATAATCCAATTTCTGTTGCATTAACTGTTGGGAAAAAAGTTCCAAAAGAATGGTTTGAAAAAGCAAACGGAAAAAAGATATTAGGTTTAGCTTGTGGTGGTGGTCAGCAAGGCCCAGTTTTTGCTATAAAAGGTTATGATGTAACTATAATGGATTTT
>CAKMQF010000062.1 GCA_927911745.1 uncultured Gemella sp. | reverse complement strand
ATGTGTGACTATAGTATTTTTCTGTTAAATCATAAATAAATTTAAAATCAATTGCTTTGGCTACTTTTTCAAAAAATGATCTTTTGGAACTATTTTCTGATAATGTCATTAAATATTATTTCATCTTTGATATTTTCTTCTTTGTTGAACATACTAAGAACCCCCTCTATATACTTATATTATAACATTTTCAGCATATTTCCTCATTAAAAAAAGGCTGTTGACGCATGCATTTTCTGCATTTGTCAACAGCCTGGATGGTCATTAGAATATAAATTCTAATGACCATTTAATTTTTATTTTTTCAGTTCTTTTGCTGTAAAACTTAGAGGTAATACTTCTTCAAAGAAGTTATATACAGCGTATGTATTTTCTGAAGTGCCTAAGATTAATTCAAAATCTTCATCTGCAAATTCTGAAATCACTTGTCGACAAACTCCACAAGGTGGACAATAATTTTCTAAATTACCATTAGGGCCACCTACTACTGCTATTTTTTTGAATTTTGTAACACCTTCACTTACAGCTTTAAATATTGCTGTTCTTTCTGCACAGTTTGTTGGAGAGTAACTAGCATTTTCAATATTACAACCAGTATAGATTTTTCCATCTTCAGCTAATATCGCCGCACCTACTTTAAAATTAGAATAGGGAACGTAAGCATATTTTGTTGCATCAATTGCTGCTTTTACTAATACTTCATTGATATCTTCTTTAATTTCATTGTTTTGTTCTATTAATTTGAATATAGTATCCGCAACACCGCCTTCAGAATTTGTTTTTTCTGTTACGTATTTTGCTTGTTCTTTTAATATTGTATTACCATTTTTCATAGCAATGCTATATCCGACAATATCTAGCATTGCTTGATCATTTAGATTATCTCCAATTGCTACAGCATTTTCTAAGTTGATTCCATAGATTTTAGCTATTTCTTTTAAGGCTTCTCCTTTAGTAGCATCCTTATGCATTATTTCTATATTATTCGCACCTGATGATGTTACACTTATATTTTTATTTTCAGATAATAGTTTTGTAGCTTGTTCTAATTTTGATGTATCATTAGATATTGCTATTATTTTGATTGGTGGATTTTCTTCTTCGTTAAGGTATAATTCTATATTCTCAACTTCAGTAATATATCCCAAATCTAGTTTTAGTTGTGCTTCTGCACGTAAATGCTCAACATCCGGATCATAGCCATTAGACCTAATTAAATCTATATAGGCGCTTATATCAGTTTCTATACTTGTAGTATATATAGTATTTTTAGTATAAAGTTGATAACTTATATCAAAACTTTTTAGTATTTCAATTGTATAGTATAAATTTTTAGGTGACATTGGTGTAATACTTATGATATTACCATTTTTATCATAGACAATGCCACCATTAAAACTAATCACATCACAATTAATATTTTCTTCATTCAATGCTGGTAAAGCTTCATAATAGGCTCTCCCCGTTGCTACTACAAATTTTATTCCTTGATTTTTAGCAAAATTAATAAGTTTTACATTTTCTTTAGGAATTTTATGGTTATGATTTAATAAAGTTCCATCCATATCACTAGCTATTAATTTAATCATAAAAAATTTAGAAATACGATAGTTAATCGTATTTATCCCCTTTCTTAAGTGTAATTTGATTATAACATATATATATAAATATTGTAAGTAAGTATTGGAAATTGCTTTAGAGTTGAGTTTAATTTCTATTATTAATTGTTTATTTATGATAAGATAGAAGATAACTATACTGTTTGTAGAGAGTGATGTAATATGATAATTAAAGATATAATAAAAAATAATAATTTAGAAGAATTATTTACTAATGTTAAAATTGGTATAGAAAAAGAAGGACAACGTGTTTTAGAGAATGGAGAAATAACTAAAACTGATCATCCTAAAATATTTGGAATAAGACACGAGCATCCGTATATTCAGACTGATTTTGCTGAATCACAGGTTGAGTTGATAACAACGCCAGAAAATAATGAAAAAGATGTTTTAAGGATTTTAAATGCTATACATGAAGTAACTTTAAAAAATCTACCAAAAGATGAATATATTTGGCCTTTAAGTGTACCCGCTATACTACCTAATGAAGAAGATATAAGAGTTGCACAATTTGAAAAACAATTTGATATAGAGTATAGAGAGTATTTAGTAAAAAAATATGGTAAGTATAAACAAATGGTATCAGGTATACATTATAATTTTCAACTAGATGACATGTTGATGGAGAAAATTGCTGAAATTACTCAGGAGGATATAGTAAAGGTAAAAAATGATGTTTATTTAAAACTTGCCAGACAATTTATAAGATATCAATGGCTTTTAATTTATCTTTTAGGTGCTTCTCCTTTAGCAGAGGATAAATATTTTACAGATGGTATAAAACCAACTGATTTTGTAAGAAGTTTAAGAACTAGCAGATATGGTTATGTAAATGAAGAAGATATTAAAGTATCATATAGTTCGTTAGAAAGATATATTAAAGATATAACAGGCTATGTAGAAAATAAACAATTAATAGCTGAAAAAGAATTTTACTCTAGTGTTCGATTTAGAGGTGCAGATACTATCAAAAAATTCCCAGATCAAGGAATTAAGTATATTGAATTTAGATTATTTGATTTAAACCCATTTGCACCATTTGGTATTTTAGAAAAAGATATTAGATTTATACATTTATTCATAAAGACTCTAGTTTGGTTAGAAGAAGAGGATATAAATACTTCTGAATCTTTAGGGTATGAATATAGTGAAAATGTAGCACTTTCACATCCAATGGAAAAAGTTAAGTACGAAGAAGAGGGAATGTGGCTATTAAATCAAATAAAAGATATGGTAGAAAAAGTAGGTCTACTAGAAAGTGATATTGATTTAATAAATGAAAAGATTGAAGAATTAAAAAATCCTGAACTTACTATAGGAGCAAGACTCTTAAAAGAATATCAGAAAGAAAATGATATGGCTAAAGTCGGAATGGAGTTAGCTAGAATATATAAAGAGGATGCTTTAAGAGAATATTATTCATTAAGTGCATATTCTAATATGGAACTATCTACCCAAGCCGTAATTGAAGATGCAATAAAAAATGGTATTAAAGTTACTGTTATAGATGAAAATGATCAATTTATTCGATTAGAAAGTAATGGAAGAGTAGAATATGTAAAGAATGGAAATATGACAAGTAAAGATAGTTATATTTCTCCGCTAATTATGGAAAATAAGGTTGTTACTAAAAAAGTATTAGCTGAACAAGGTCTTAGAGTTCCAAAAGGATATGAAGTTTCTAGTTTAGAAGAAGCATTACAAAAATTTAATTATATAAAAAACAAACCAATTGTAATAAAACCAAAGAGTACTAATTTTGGATTAGGAATAACTATTTTTAAAAAAGGAACTAGTTCAGTAGAAAATTATTCTAAAGCTATAGAATTTGCCCTTAAAGAAGACAAAGATATACTTATTGAAGAGTTTATTGAAGGTACAGAATATAGATTCTTTGTTATTGAAGGAAAAACTGAAGCTGTATTATTAAGAGTACCTGCAAATGTTGTAGGTGATGGTAAACATACAATAAGAGAATTGGTTGAACAAAAAAATTCGGATTCACTAAGAGGAGATGCAAAGAAAACTCCTCTGAAAAAAATTGAACTTGGAGAAATTGAAAAACTTCAATTATCTGAACAAGGATTAAATTTTGATTCTATATTAGCTGTGAATGAAGTAGCATATCTTAGAGAAAATTCAAATATCAGTACAGGTGGAGACTCTGTGGATATGACAGATGAGGTCCATGAAAGCTATAAAGAGCTAGCTGTTCGAATAGCGAATGCTATGATGGCCAAGGTTTGTGGTGTAGATCTAATAATTTCAGATATAAAAGAAGAAGTTAGTGCTACTAATTATGGAGTTATCGAAGCCAATTTTAATCCTATGATGATGATGCATATTTATCCACATTCAGGTAAATCTAGAAGATTATCATTAAATGTATTAAAAATGCTATTTCCAGAAAAAAATATAAAATAGATTGCTAGTAAATTTTTAATGCTATATAAAGATAATAACGTAACTAAAAAGGTTAAGTTATTATCTTTTTTTATAGTCAGGAATAAAAAAACAATTGTAATATTATGAAAGTATGAAAAAAATATTTTCATAAGATATTTTAAAAATTAAAATTAACATGACGAACAGGAAAAATATAATAAAATTCGACTTACATAAGTTAATTAAACTGTTTTATATATTTATCGTAAAAAAATATATAAAACACATTTAAAACAAAAATATAGAAATCGATTGCATTGATTGTAAAGTAAGAACCTAAAACATTTACAAAAAAAATAATAAATGATATAATCTATTTGTATGCAAAGGTATACACGTCATAATAAATAAGAATTAAATAAAAGGAGGTACTAAGATGGTAGGAATTATCATCGCGAGTCACGGTGAATTTGCTGCAGGAATTAAACAATCGGGTTCTATGATTTTTGGTGAACAAGAAAAAGTAGAAGCAGTTGTATTTATGCCAAGTGAAGGGCCAGATGACTTGCAAAGAAAACTTCAAGAAGCTATTGCTAAAGTAGATTCTGAAGAAATTCTTTTCCTTGTCGATCTTTGGGGTGGAAGTCCATTTAACCAAGCTAATAAGTTATTTGAAGAAGCACCAGAGAAAAGAGCAATTGTAGCAGGATTAAACTTACCAATGCTTATCGAAGCATATGCTAGTAGATTCACTATGACAACAGCTCACGAGATTGCAAAAGCAATCACACCAACAGCTATTGATGGAGTTAAAGTTCGCCCTGAAGAACTACAACCAAAAGCAGAAGTGGCTGAAAGTACACAAGCTGCACCTCAAGGAGAAATTCCAGAAGGTACAGTATTAGGAAACGGGAAAATAGACTTTGTATTAGCCCGTATCGATACTCGTCTACTACACGGACAAGTTGCTACAAACTGGACAAAAGCAACTCATCCAAATAGAATTATTGTAGTTTCAGATTCAGTATCTAAAGATGAATTGCGTAAAAAACTTATTGAGCAAGCAGCTCCTCCAGGAGTACGCGCGCATGTAATCCCATTAGATAAACTTGTTCAAGTTTATAACGATCCAAGATTTGGTGATACAAAAGCGTTATTATTATTTGAAACACCACAAGATGCACTTGCTGTAATCGAAAAAGGAGTAGAGATCCCAGAATTAAACATCGGATCTATGGCTCACTCAGTTGGTAAAGTTCAAATTAACAACGTATTATCATTAGATCAAGAAGATGTAGAAGTATACAAAAAACTTCGTGATTTAGGTGTTAAATTTGATGTTCGTAAAGTATCTAACGATTCTCCATCAGATTTATTCAAACTTATTGAAGCTAAATCAAGTGAAGGTTTAAAATTATAATTTAATAGAAATTAGGAGGACACTATGGAATTTAGTATTCTAACAGTTATATTAGTCCTAATTGTTGCGTTATTAGCTGGTATGGAAAGTATCTTAGACCAATTCCAATTCCATCAACCAATTATTGCTTGTTCATTAATCGGTTTAGCAACAGGACATTTATCAGAAGGTATTATTTTAGGTGGAGCTCTTCAATTATTAGCACTTGGATGGGCTAATATTGGGGCGGCGGTTGCTCCGGATGCAGCGTTAGCATCAGTAGCATCTGCTATTATTTTCATTAAAGCTGGAGATTTCTCAGCTGAAGGACGTATTATCGCTATCGCAACAGCTGTTACATTAGCTACAGTTGGTCTTGTGCTTACAATGGTTGTTCGTACATTATCAGTAGTTATTGTTCACCAAGCTGACCGCGCGGCAGAACACGGTAACTTCCGTGGAGTTGAATTCTGGCACTACGTAGCACTTGCAGCTCAAGGATTACGTGTTGCTATTCCAGCAGGATTATTAATGTTCATTCCATCATCAGTAGTTCAAAAAGCTCTTGAAGCATTACCAAAATGGTTTACTGAAGGTATGGCAATCGGTGGAGGAATGGTAGTTGCAGTTGGTTTCGCAATGGTTATTAACCTAATGGCAACTAAAGAAGTATGGCCATTCTTCTTCTTAGGATTCGCATTAGCACCAATTAATGAATTAACACTTATCGCAACTGGTATTATCGGATTATGTTTAGCAATTATCTACCTAAACCTTTCTAAAAACAAAGGTGGCGGCGGTGGTGGAAATGCCTCATCTGGGGATCCACTAGGCGATATCTTAAACGATTATTAATAAGGAGGAACTACAAATGTCAGAGAAAAAAATTACATTAAGTAAAAAAGATCGTCGTAGCGTTATGTTACGTTCTCAGTTCCTTCAAGGTTCATGGAACTATGAACGTATGCAAAATGGTGGTTGGGCATTTGCTTTAATCCCAGCTCTTAAAAAATTATATCCAAACAAAGAAGATGCTACTAAAGCATTAAAACGTCACTTAGAGTTCTTTAACACTCACCCATATATTGCAGCACCTATTCTTGGGGTTACACTTGCTTTAGAAGAAGATAAAGCAAATGGAGCTGATATCGATGATGCAGCAATCCAAGGGGTTAAAGTTGGTATGATGGGACCATTAGCAGGTATTGGGGATCCAGTATTCTGGTTTACAGTTCGTCCTATCCTTGGAGCTATCGCAGCTTCATTAGCAACTGGTGGTTCAATTATTGCACCATTATTCTTCTTTATCGCATGGAACTTAATTCGTATTGGATTCTTATGGTATACACAAGAATTTGGGTATAAAAAAGGTTCAGAAATTACAAGTGACCTTTCAGGTGGTATTTTACAAACAATTACAAAAGGAGCTTCAATCCTTGGTATGTTCGTAATGGGTATCTTAGTTCAACGTTGGACTAACATCAGCTTCCCATTAGTTGTTTCTAAAGTACAATTAGATGAAAAAGCATATATTCACTTCCCAGAAAAAGGTACACACGTTACTGGTGAAGTATTACAAGATATTGTTACAAAAGCAACAAGTGGAAAATTCTCATTAACACCAGAAAAAGTTACAACATTACAAGATAACTTAAATCAACTTATTCCTGGATTTGCAGCGTTATTATTAACATTCGTATGTATGTGGTTATTAAAACGTAAAGTAAGCCCAGTAGTAATAATCTTCGGATTATTTGCTTTAGGTGTAATTGCTCACGTAGCTGGTGTAATGTAATAAAGTTTAGGAAGTTGAGTCGAATTGGTCTCAACTTCCTTTTTTAAAATTAATTGTGGAAATCTATAGGAGGTGTGAGGAATGGTAATGTCTATGAATAGTAAGGTTATATACACAAGCAAAGCTAATTGTCTTACAGGTTCAATAGGAAATAAGCATGGAGATATAATGGTAGGTGACAAAGCCTTTGAATTTTATAATCATAGAAATACAGAGGATTATATTCAAATACCGTGGACAGAAATAGATAAAGTTAGAGCTCAAATGTTTTTTAGAGATAAATATATTAGAGGATTTTTTATAGATACTAAAAGTGCAGGGAGTTTTAACTTTATTGTAAAAAATTCTGGAAAATGTTTAAAAGAAATGAGAGAATTCATTGGGAATGAAAAAATAGTTAGAAATAAACCTATATTATCATTAAAAAATCTATTTAGGAAGAAAGATTAATACTTTGATATTAATCTTTCTTTTTTTGAAAATAATTCCATGAAAATGTATTGCAAAATTAACTTTTTTCTTGCATTTTCATATATTTTATATTAAACTATAGTTGAAAATTAAAATCAGTACTATAACAGATTGGTGTTGTATTACTAAATTATAAAAAAAGAGGTATATAAATGGAATTATCTACAAATTCACCTACGCGAAAGCAAGGAATTATCATGTTTGCTATCCTAATTGCGGCATATGTAGTATTTGCTACTAACTGGGTAGCTGGATCAAACTTGTCAATACAAATCACAGATCACTATTTTAATGGAGAAAAGGTTTCCCCTATAATTTCTGAAGTAGTCAATTATACAATAACTATAGCAAGAATTATTGCTAATCTACTTGCTGCATTTATATTAATCAAGTTACATCCGAAGAAAGCTGCAATATTAGCATTATTTTGTCTATGTTTTTCATTCTTTGCTATCTTTACACACAATTACTGGTTATATACATTCTCTAGAATGATTATGGCATTTGGAGGATCAATGATAATTGTGTTTATAAACTCATTTGTTGCTAAGTTTATACCGAATGATAAGAAAATAATGACCAGTGCAATTATCACTGCTGCATACAACGTCGGGGCTGCATTAGTAGCTATCTTATTTTTATTATTTAAAGAGCATTTTGTAGATGATTGGCGTTATACTATGATAGGATTTAGTATTTTTAGTATAATTCTATTTATCTGTTGGTTAATTTTCTCTCATGATTTTGAACCAACAATTACTTGGAAACACCCAAATTATTTTGTTTATAAATTATTGATTGAATCAAAAGAAATAGTGCACGAAGAAGATGCAAAAAATACACTTATGCTGATGGCTTTAAAGACAAATTTTATCTATGTATTTTCATTAGGTTTCGGTGGATTTTTATTCCTTTATGTTATGCCATTAGTATCACTACCTAGAGTTGTAGCGGAACATGTACATAATACAAGTTTTAAACCAGAATTTATGATATTAACTGTAACACTTGGTGGAATAATTGGAACTTTATTTAGCTTAATGGTTACTAGAAAATTAAACTTTAGAAGAAAACCATTTTTAATCGCTCATGGAGTATTGATGATTGGATTCATGGCATTAGGACTAATTTTTGTATCTACTAATGTTGTGTTATCATATGTAATGTTTAGTCTATCAGGATTTTTCATGTATTCACAGTACCCAGTATATTTAAATCTTCCATATGAGTTACCAAATATGAACTCACAAAGATTAACAATAATGTTTGGAATATTTTGGGCTTTCGGATACGCAATTTATACATTATTTAACTTTACTTGGAGTTTAGTTTTAAATCACTTGGGGTATAATTCGTCAATAATATTCTATTTATTAGGAAGTTTAATTTATATCATTTTTGTATTTACATTTCCTGAAACAAGATCGAAAAAATAACAAAAAAATCTTTAGAGGTAATAGATATCTCTAAAGATTCTTTTATGTTCTATGATGAAAAAATAGGATATTTTCAAGATAAAATTAAAGTACAAATATTAGTTTGATTTTAACAAAAAATTAAATAATATATTTAATGCAAATTAGTAGGATATACGTGGAAATTGTGATATATTATCATAAAAAACAATATAGTAGGAGTAAAATAATGAGTAAAATAAAGAAAACAGCATTAATAGGAGTTGTAGGAGCGTCTGCTTTGACTGCAGGATATTATACTTTTCTGAAACCAAGTATACAAACTACACCATCAAATCAAAAAACGCAAAATACTAACCAAGTAGCAAATAAAGAACAAAAAAATACAACCAATAATGCAACGTCCTCAACCCAAGAAGGTGTAGCATATAAAGATGGTACGTATACAGGAGCAGTTACAAGAACAAATAAAGGAGATTTCCAAGTAAGTGTAGTAGTTCAAGGTGGGAAAATAGCTAATGTTAATGTACTTCTTCAACCAGATGAGGAATTTTCACAAAGTATTAATAAAACAGCTCTTCCTAAATATGTTGAGGAAGCGATAAAAGCTCAAAGTTCAGACATCGCATTGGTTTCTGGAGCATCTGAAACATTTAAAGGATTCAAAGGGTCATTGCAAGATGCATTAAATAAGGCAAAGTAGTATGGTTAAGTATAAAACTTATGTATTAAAAAGAATGAACATGCCTTTCACAATTGTCTTTGTAAGGGATAATTTTGATGAAACTTTGATAGAAGCGTTGAATCGGGTCGTAAATGAGATTGATAAATATTTGAAAAATGTGGAAGAGAAATTTTCTCCATTTCTTCCAGATAGTTTAGTTAGTAAACATACTGATATAGGTGAAGTTTTACAAGAAGATTTTTTTGATTTAGAGTATCAAGAAGTCTACAGCAGGTCTATAATAGCTAAAAAAAGAGACTCACGGTCTATTTAATCCATTTTTTTGGCGGAAAATATAATCCAACAGGATTTGTGAAGGGGTGGGCAATAGAGAATGCTTTTATGAATATATAAAACCTCTTATAGATAATAATATTATAGAAGCAGGAGCAATTAACGGAGCAGGAGACATGCAGGTTGGTACAAAATCTAATAGTAACTTTTTTTGGAAAATAGGGATAGAAAATCCTGAAGTCAAGGAGAAAATAATTGCTAAGTATAGTATAAAAAATGGAGCGGTGGCAACTTCGGGGCTTAGTAAAAAAGGTGAACATATCAAAAGTGATAATGAGATAAATCATGTTCAAATCACTGTAGTTGGAAGATATCTATCAGATGTTGATGTATTAGCAACTGCAGGAGTAGTCGCTAATGAGAAAATTTGGAGTGAAATAATAGAAAATAAATTGTTAACAGGTATTTTGTTAACAAAAAAGGGATAAAACGAGTTTTTGAGGAAGGGAAAATAACAGATGTTAAGAGAACATAGATTTATATTTAATATGATTTGGTTAATAGTATTGTTAACAATACCTTTACCATTAATAGTAACATTAGGAAATAGTTTACCAGAGGTTTTTGGGAGTAGAGTACTAGCAGTTAATTTAGGAGTATTTGCCTATTCATGGATGCTATCAGCAATTTTCCTATCTTCACAGCCGAAATGGTTAGATAGAATAATAGGATTACCGGATATGTATATAATTCATGGAGTAACCGCAATTTTTGCTGTAATTTTTATGTACTTACATGATCAACTTTTAAAATCATCAGGACTTATAAAATTAACAGGGGAATGGTCAATGAATATATTTATAGGAATCATTGCATACTCACTTGTTTTTATGGCTGGTTGGTTAACTTCAAGAATAAGTATCTTAATGAAGATTAAAAAAAATGTTAGAAAAAATCTTTAAACATGAGTTATCTATGTGGATACATAGACTTAATTTAGTAGCTGCACTATTAGCTTTCCTTCATGTTCTTCTGATTCCATATATAAGAAGTATAGTTCCATTTACTATTTTAGTAATCTTATACACTGTAATTGCATTCGGTGCTTATGGACACTATGCATATAATAAGTATATAAATGTACAAGTAGGACTTTTAAAAAATGCTAGAAAAGTAGATTCAAATATTACAGAGTTAACAATTACTACCAGTAAATCTGTTTTTAAAAAAATAGAAGCGGGTGATTTTGCATTTATCTCTTTCCCCAATGTAAGAGGGATGAAGGAGCCACATCCATTTTCTATATTGAATATCCCAGAACGAGATGGCTATGTTCAGATGTCAATTGAAGGTGTAGGGGATTTCACAAAAAATCTTCCTAATTTAGAGATAGGAGAAAAAGTTAATTTAACTAGAGGATATGGTGTATTAAGTTCAATGATTGAAAAGTCAGGTAAGAATGAAAAATTTGTTCTTATTGGTGGAGGAATTGGTGTTGTTCCTTTACTTGGCTTAGCTGATAAATTTGATAATAAAGACATAACCTTCCTTTATACTGTGAGAAAAGATAAGAAACTTCTATATCAAGAAAAATTCGAATTATGGAATGAAAGAAGTAATTTTAAATCATATTCTCAAAATGGAAGATTTACAACAGAGCAATTAGATAAATATTTACCGGTTGGTGAAGAGTATAATTATATAATTGCTGGTCCAATGGCGATGAATATAGCGTATGAAAAAATGCTAAAGGAAAAAGGTATAAAGAAAAATAGAATATTCTATGAAGGTTTTAACTTCTAGAAGTTTTAAAAAATTGGGTTAATCCAAAAGTCCTAAATTTCAAAAAGTATATATTATAACTCATAGGCGCAGTGGTTTATTGATATCTAAATTTACTTTATAAAAGCTTTTTAGATATCCAATAACCTGTGTGGGGGTGACTCGAAAAAATCTTGTTTCTTAAGAAATAGAGATTTTGTTGAGTCACTCCCTCTTTTTTATTAGAGTTAAAGGAAGTTTTAAATATTAAAATTATTGTATTAGATAAATTATAATGATACAATGTACTATGATATAAAAAGAAAAGTAGTTAGGAGAGGAGGATATTTTGAAGAAAATAGCAGTTATTTTGATACGAAAAAGTTCAAAGGGATTATTAGATAAGAATATAAAGTTATTCTGTGGAAAGCCATTATGTTTCTATACAATTGATGTAGCTATTGATAGTAAGAAATTTGATGAAATATGGGTATCTTCTGATTCAGAAGAATATCTTAATTTATGTGCATATGAATATGGAAAAAAATGCAAATACATAAAACGTACAGACGAAGTTTCTCTTGACTCTTCTACAACTTTTGAAACCTTAGAATTTTTATTTAAAGAAATTAAAGAAGATTTTATTTTTATAAATTTACAAGTAACTTCTCCACTTAGAAAAGTAGAACACATACATACAGCATTTAATTTATTTGAAGATTGTGATCACCTTGTGTCATTTACTAAACCTAGAGTAAGTAAAAGCTTGTTTATGGATGAACAAAGTGGGTATTTAGTTCCTTCTTGTCATGGTGGAAATTATAGGAGACAAGATGAACCAGACTATATATATCCTAATGGTTCTATATGGATGTCGACAAAAAATAATTATTTAAAGGATAAAACTTTTTTATACAAATAAAACAAAAGTCTATGAGATGGATAAAATATATAGTTATGATATTGATGATAAATTAGATTTTGAAATTTGTGAAAGTTTGTATAAAAACTATATAGAATAATAAAAAGAATCGTGAAGTTGTTCACGATTCTTTTTACAGGCTGTTGACAAATGCAGAAAATGCATGCGTCAACAGCTTCTTTAATGAGGAAATATGCTGAAAATGTTATAATATAAGTATATAGAGGGGGTTCTTAGTATGTTCAACAAAGAAGAAAATATCAAAGATGAAATAATATTAATGACATTATCAGAAATAGTTCCAAAGATCATTTTTTGAAAAAAGTAGCCAAAGCAATTGATTTTAAATTTATTTATGATTTAACAGAAAAATACTATAGTCACACATCGGGTAGAAATAGTTTGGACCCTGTTGTGTTATTTAAATTAGTATTTTTAAAAGATTTTTACGGAATAAAATCTATGAGAGAAACAATAAAAAGAATAGAACAGATGCTGCATTTAGATGGTTTTTAGGGATACCATTCTCTAAACCAGTTCCACACTACTCTACATTTCACAAAACTATATTAGAAGATTTCCAAGGAACTGATGTATTCG
>CAKMQF010000061.1 GCA_927911745.1 uncultured Gemella sp. | reverse complement strand
TAATGAAATTACGATGAAAAATAAATAAAACTAATTTTCAAAGTATTAATAGATAAAATTTTAAAATGTGTTATAATATATACAAAGTTATGGAGGTTGCTAATGTATCAGAAATATATATAGATAAGAATATTAAGCATTTAATTAGTGGGAAAATTGAGGAAGTTTTTAATGATTGTAGTATACCTTTTGAATTTTTAGAAGATCTAAGTATAAACGATAGAAATGCATTGTATATAACTAATAATAAAGAAAGACTTAGTGAGAATTTAATTAATGTTTTTATACTAAGTAAAGAATATGATTTCCTAGATGTTAAGGATGCAATTATCATTAAAAAGATTGAAGATATTGTTAATGTATTAAAAAATGATGTTTGGAAAAAGTGGGCTCAGGAATTACAGTTTTTAGCCCAGTGTAGCTTAGCATATAGTAAAGATAAATTCGATAGAGAACGTTCGGAGAGGATTCGCGATATTGCTTGTGAGATGCTATCTTATAAGTATGATTTACCTATCGAAACAATAAAAATGGACTTTGCTTCTGAAATAGGTTATCAAACACCTAAGGTTGAGACAAGAGCAGCAGTTATTAAAGATAATAAGATATTATTGGTAAAAGAACAGCTGGATGGAAAATGGGCTCTTCCTGGTGGTTATCAAGATGTTAATGTAAGTGTTCGAGAGAATGTTATAAAAGAAGCAAGTGAAGAAGCTGGTGCGGTCGTAGAACCGTTAAAAGTTGTTGCTGTTTTAGACTATAATAAGCATCATCATGTAAACTTTCCGTTAGGTATGGTTAAAATATTTGTTTTATGTGAATATGTTAATCATAGTTTCAATGAAAATACAGAGACTCTAGGTGCAGAATTCTATTCTCTTGATGATTTACCAGAATTATCATTAACTAGAACTACGAAAAAACAATTAGAGATGTGTTTTGACTGTTATAAAAATCCTCAAAATTGGGATACAATTTTTGATTAGATTATGTAAGGAGTTGATTTATAAAGTATGAATTTACGAGAGACTTTAATTAATAAAAATCTCCCTGTTCATGAGCAACTTATTTTCTGCTTATTATTAACAATGGTTGGTGGATTTTTCGATGCATATACTTTTGTTAATTGTGACGGTATATTTGCAAATGCTCAGACAGGGAACTTGATTTTTGTTGGTATAGATTTGATTGAGGGTAACTTTCGAGAGGTTTTACATTACTCAATACCAATCCTATCGTTTATTGTAGGAGTATTAGTGAGTAAGTGTATCGAAACAAAGTATAAGGAGTTATCTATATTTAAACATATTTATATTTTATTACTTATTCAAATTTTTGCTTTATTTGTAATTTTGATTAAGTATAAATATTTTGGGTTAGATATTAGACCGATTGTAATTTCTTTTATTTGTGCTATTCAATTTGATGGTTTTAGAAAAGTAAATAATTTAGTTTTTGCTAGTGTATTTTGTACTGGAAACTTACGTTCTATGAGCGAGCATTTATATAAGTTTGTTGTATTGAAAAAGAAAGAGAGTAAAATCCCATTATTAATATACTTTACTCTTATTTCGGTGTTTCTAACAGGGGTAATTTTAGGTGCAGCAATGTCAAAATATTACTTAAATAAAGCAATTTTGTTACCTTTAGTTATCATATGTATTAATTTGTTTTTTGTTACAATTATTTACCACAAGTTTGGAAGAAAAAGAATATAAAATAATAAAATTTCAAGGCGATTTTAGATATCATTTTTTATCATTTAAAAGCGTCTTGAATTTTTTTATATTTAGCTAAAAATTGTTTTAAATGCATTTACATAAAGTTTTATAGATGATATAATCAATATAGAAATAAAAATTAGGGTAATTTTAATACTAAGGGGGTAATTTTATGAGCGAAACAGTATTAAAAAATTTCAATGAATATTTACTAAATAGGAAAGAGTTTTCTACAAACACCATTAACTCTTATGATAGGGACTTAAAGAAAATCTTTTTATATTTAGAGGAGAAGGGATATTCAACACAAGACTATTCTTGGTTAAATGAAGAATTTATTTCTAGATATATTGATTATTTAAGAGAAAAAGAATATTCTTCTGCAACTCTTTCAAGAACAATCTCTACTGTCCATATTTTTGTAGAGTATTTATGGTTTGAAAAAATTATTCCTAACAGAATAAATATCGATGTTCATATTGATAAAGAAGAACATCAAGATTTAGTGATTTTTACAAGACATGAAATTTCTAGAATTTTGGATGTGAATACGAAGAATTTAATGGGTTATAGGGATAAAGCTATATTTGAATTATCATACTCAATTGGTATTAAACCAACTGAATGTATTAATTTAGAACTTAGAGATGTTAATACAACTATCGGATATCTAAAATATAGAAAAAAAGATGGATATAGAACAATAGCTCTTAATAAAGAATCTGTTGAAGCTATAGAAAATTATATTGTAGAGTTGAAAAAAGAGTATCCAAACATTAAAGATGACAGTAAGTTATTCTTAAATCATGATGGTGAAGGTATTAGTCGCCAAGGTTTTTGGAAAATATTCAAGAAACGTCAACAAGATTTAGGATTAACTAAAGAATTAAATACTATGAATTTTAGAAATTCTCTAGCTATTCATCTACTTGAAGATAAGGTGCCAGCTGAAGAAGTTCAAGAACTTTTAGGTTTGAAAAATATTCATAGTTTAAAATTATATTTCTCTAGTCTAGAGGGGAATAAATCGAAAAGAATGATGACGAATCATCCAAGAAAAACGATTAATTAAAGGATAAAATAAATGTATAATGTTAACTTAGAGGTTTTTCAAGGTCCACTTGATTTACTTTTGCATTTAATCGAAAAGATGGAAATTGATATTTATAATATCCCTATAGCTCGTTTAACAGAGAGTTATTTGGAATATATTAATAATAGTGATGAATTTTCATTAGAAAATGCAGAAGAATATATTGTAATGGCAGCCACATTGCTACATATAAAAAGTAAAAATTTACTTCCTAAGTTTGAAGATGAAACTATAGAAGATGAAGAAGATTTAGTACAACAACTTCTTGATTATAAAAATTATAAAGAACTTAGTGAAAAACTTGATAATCTACAGAAGATCAGAGCTCAATTTTTAGATAAAGAAAGTATGAATATCGAAGTAGAGGGTAGTATCGAAACTTTAAGAATGCCTTCTTCAAAATTATTGCGAGCGATGGAAAATATTCTTAGATCTCTTGAAGATAAAGAAAATGAAGTATCTTTAGTAAGTTATCGAAGAGAAGTATCTTTCGAACAAGTGAAAGAAGAACTAGTAAATAAGTTTAAAAACAAAAGAAATATGTCATTTTTGATTTGATTAAATCATATTCTCAAAAAAACGAGGTTGTTTTAGTATTTATGGGGATATTAGCGATGATTAAAGATCAAGAGTTGCTATGTGTTGACAATGATAGTGAAATCATTCTAGAATATAAATCAAAGGAAAATTAATATGTTATTAGATGAGATAAAAAAAATAATTGAGGCTTTACTTTTTATGAAAGGTGAAGAAGGGCTTAATATTGAATATTTCTCTACTTTTATGGAAGTTGAGCCTCATGAAGCTGAAAATATGCTTAATGTTTTTTGTGACGAGTACAATAATGCTAATAATTCTTTAATTATTAAGAAGTTTGGTACAACTTATAAAATGTTATTAAGAGAAGAAATGGCTGAGGTTATTAAGAAAGCTGTTATTTCTAAAAACCTTGTTAAGTTATCTAAAGCTTCTTTAGAGACTTTAGCGATTATTGCATATAATCAACCGATAACAAAAGTTCAAATTGATAAAATAAGGGGTGTAAGTAGTGATTCTATATTACACTCTCTTGTTAGTAAGGAGCTTATTGTTTCTAATAAGACATTAGATACTATTGGTAAACCAAAGTTATATGAAACAACCGATATATTTTTAGATGTTTTTGGATTAGAAAGTTTAGAGCAATTACCAAAATCGGAAATTGTTACTAGTGAAGAAATAAATAAATTTTTACAAAATTAGGAGGATAAGATGGCAGAAAGATTGCAAAAATTAATAGCTGCATCAGGATACACATCAAGAAGAAAGGCTGAACAGCTTATTCTGGATGGTAAAGTAAGTGTTAATGGAGAAGTTGTTAAGGAATTAGGAGTTAAAGCTGAACCAAGTGACATTATTATTGTTGAAGGAGTACGTTTATTAAAAGAGAATAAGAGATACTACTTATTCTACAAACCAGAAAAAGTAATAACTTCGATGTCTGATGAAAAAGATCGTACATGTGTAAAAGACTTTTTTGAGAATGTTAATGAACGTGTAGTACCAGTAGGAAGATTAGACTACGACACGTCAGGTGCACTTATTATGTCTAACGATGGTGAGTTTATTAATTTAATAACACACCCTAAGCACAAGATTAAGAAGACATATGTTGCTAAAATTAATGGTAAATTAGAAGATAATCACCTTAGAATTCTTCGTAACGGGGTGAGAATCGATAATTATAAAACTGCTAAAGCGGAAGTTAATGTTGTTAAGAACAAAAACAAGAGTGGTAATACTTTAGTTAGATTAACAATACACGAAGGGAAAAACCGCCAAGTAAGAAGAATGTTTGAAGCATTAGGTTATGAAGTGATTAAGTTAAAACGTGAATCTATTGAAGATTTAACGTTAGAAGGATTAAAAAAAGGTGAATATAGACCTCTTACTATTCATGAAGTAAAACGACTTATTAATAAGGCTAAGAATGGTGAGAAGTAAATAAGAAATTAGGAAGTGATGTATTGTGTCAGAGAGAATATTAATAATAGATGATGAAGAAAGAATAAGAAAATTATTAATAATGTATCTTGAAAAAGAAGGGTATATTGTCGATGAAGCTAGTAATGGTCATGATGGTTTAGAAAGATTGAAATATATGGACTATTCTTGTGTACTTCTGGATGTTCAATTACCTATGTTAAATGGAAAATCTATTTTATCAGAGCTTAGAAAAACTAAGGCTACACCTGTAATAATAATGTCTGCTCAAGCGGATGAACAGAGTAGGGTTGAAGGATTTGAATTAGGTGCAGATGACTATGTTGTTAAGCCGTTTAGTCCAAGAGAACTTATGTTAAGGATAAATGCGATTCTTCAACGAACGAAACGTAGTGTTTTTTATACTCCAGAACTTTACGCGAAAGATGTTCTAGTATTTCCTGGATTAATAATTGATGTTAATTCACATAAGGTTATCGTTGACGATACTGAAGTATTATTAACACCAAAAGAATTTGATCTTTTATTATTCCTGGCTAAATCACCGGATAAAGCATTTAAACGTAACGAGATTCTACGTGCTGTTTGGGATTATGATTTCTATTCAGATTTAAGAACAGTTGATACGCATATTAAACGAGTTAGGAAAAAATTTGATAAAATATCTCCGATAGTTGCTCAGATGATTGTAACTGTTTGGGGTATAGGATATAAATTTGATACATCACAAAATAGTCTATAAAAGGAGAAAATATGCTAGCATTTTATAGAAATTTAGCAAAGTTAACTAGAACTGCAAGTAAATTAGCAGGAAAAAAGGGAACAGATTTACCAGGTAAGGTACTAAGAAAAGTAAATGACAATGTCCTTACTAAATTAGCTAGTGATTTCGATGAAATTGTTTTTGTAACAGGGACTAATGGAAAAACGACAACATCAAATCTTATAGGTCATACTTTAAGAGCTGCTGGTGAAAACTTTATTAATAATTTTGAAGGAGCAAATATGTTAGATGGTATTATCTCAACGTTTGCTATTCAAGGGAGAAATAATACTAAATTAGCCATTATTGAAATTGATGAAGGTTCTATTAAACGTGTTATGAAATATATTACACCAACAAAATTTGTTATCAATAATTTCTTTAGAGATCAGATTGATAGATTTGGAGAAATTGATACTCTTATTGCTACAATTGGAGAACAACTTGAAGGGAAAAAAATCCAGTTAATCTTAATAGTGATGATCCTTTTGTTACAAGACTTTCTAAGTATGGTGAAGATAATATTTATTTTGGTATTGCAAAGGATGCATATCAATTTTCTGATTTTGGAATTTCTGAATCAAAATTCTGTCCAAATTGCGGTATGGAGTTGATTTATGATCATGTTCATTATAGTCAACTTGGGTTTTACCATTGTTCTAAATGTGATTTTGAACATCAAAATGTAAATTATGAAGTTACAAAAGCAACTGTTGAACCATTTATTAATATGAGCGTTAATAATGGAGAAGCGATTGAGACAAAACTTGCTGGAGATTATAATATTTATAATCTACTTGCCGCATATTCTTTACTAAAAGAATTAGGTTTATCTGAAGACAAAATTAAAAAAGGTTTAGGAACATATACTCCTACCAACGGACGTATGCAAAGTATAAGTTTTACTAACGGATCTACAGTGTTATTAAATCTTGCAAAAAATCCAGCTGGATTAAATGCGTCATTAGCTATTGCTAATTCGATTAAGGAAGAAATAAATTACTTGTTAGTGCTTAATGATAATGGTGCTGATGGAATTGATATATCATGGATATGGGATACAGACTTTGATATATTATTAGGTCAAAATATTAACAATATTGTATGTTCAGGAAAAAGAGCAAAAGAATTAGCATTAAGATTAAAATATTGTGGAATTAACGCTAATGTTGTAGTGAATGAGGATATACCAGAAGCTGTAGCTAAACTGAAAAGTTATAATGAAAAGTATGCAATTGCTATTCCGAACTACACAGCATTAGTAGAAACTCAAAGAGAATTGGAGAAATAATTCTATGGATTTAAAATTATATCATTTTATGCCAGATAAATTAAATTTATATGGTGATATAGGTAATGTTATTGCATTAAAGAAACGTTGTGAATGGCGTGGAATTAATCTTGAGATTGAAAATATCACTTCAACAGATGGAGTGAAATTAACAGATTGTGATATGTTCTTTATTGGAGGAGGATCTGATAGAGAGCAGTGTATAGCGACAGAGCAATTTAGTAAGATTAAGAATGAGTTTAAGTCTGCTATTGAAGATGGTATTCCAGCTCTTACTATTTGTGGGGGTTATCAATTTCTTGGTGAGTATTATAAAACTGTAGATGGTGATAAACTTCCAGGATTAAATATACTAGATTTTTACACAGAGTCAAAAAAAGATGCACCGCGTCTTATAGGTAATATACTAGTTGAATCTGAAAAATTTGGTAATATAGTAGGATTTGAGAATCATGGTGGAAGAACGTACCATAATTATGAAACTCTAGGTAATGTAGTGGTTGGATATGGAAATAATGATGAAGATAGAAAAGAAGGAATTCTTTATAATAATCTTATTGGAACTTATCTTCATGGTCCAATTTTACCTAAGAATCCTAATGTGACCGATTATCTAATTAAGGCTGCATTAGATAATAAATATGGTACTTATGACTTTATTGAATTAAACAATGATATAGAGTTAAATGCCAATAAACACATGGTCGAGTTATTAAAAAAATCCGTAAAATAAATAAAAAACTAGGTGATTCCTTATTTGGGTCACCTAGTTTTATTTTAAAATTGTTGGATACATTTTTTGAATTTAGTTATTAATTCAGGAATTAGTTCTTTATCTAAGCATGAGAATGCTATTCTTATATGTTCGTCATCCATAGAATATACCCCGTACTTGTATTCGTTTAGGAATTTTAGTCTAAATTCGTGAGCATTAATTGTTCTTGGTAGTTTAATAGTGAAGAAATAACCAGAGTTGAATGGTAAGATCGTGACTAGTGTATCTATTTTTTCTTTAGCGATAGCTGATTTAAGTTCGTTGTATCTATCTTGGATAATACTGTCATTTTCTTCTTTTTCTTTAATTGATTCTTTATTATCTAATAATCTTATTGCAATTTGTTGAGATAAGTTTGAAGGAGAAGATGTAGTACTTCTTAAGAATCCTTGAGTTTTTTCTAAAAGTTTTTGTCGTAAAGGTGCATCTTTTGTGTAATATGTGATGAATCCTACACGTAATCCCCAACTATAATATTCTTTAGTGATTCCATCTAATTTAACTATTAAGCAGTTAGAATTCTCTGCAAGTTTATATGTTGCACTAAGAGTAGGAGTTTTGTGATTATCCTCGAAAAATAGTCCGAAGTATGCATCATCAGAAACTATGATAAGTTGTTTATTTGGGTGCTCTTTAGCAAAAATATTAATTACTTCAACTAATTGAGTTAATTCATCATCTGATGGTGTATATCCTGTTGGATTATTTGGGAAGTTTAATATTAATGAAATTTTATCTTGTTTTATACTATAGAGTGCATTTTTAAAGTTTTCAATACTAAATTTATTATTTTCATCAAATTGATTGTATTTATAGATGTTGTTGCCTAACTTAATAGTGTATATTTGTGCATAGTTTTGCCAAAACAGATTTGGTAAAAGTAGAGCATCTCCTGCTTCACTAAATAAGTTTGCCGCAATATCAATACCTTGTGTAATACCTGTAGTTACCATTGGTAAAGATAAATATTCGTCTTTAATTTTTGGATTATCTTTTAAGATTTTTTCTTTCCATAATTCTCTCATTTTTGGTAATCCTGGCGTTGGAGAATATGGTAAATATTCTGAATTATTAATTTCTGTTATTACTTTGTTAATTGACGGTAATGCCATCGCTTTTTTATTTGTTGTAGCAATACCGATAGTGGCATTTATTGCTCCTGCAACTGCTGCTGTTTCTTTCGATTGAATTAGTACGTCTTGAGGTAAAATAATATTTTCACCTAATTTTGAAAAAAATGACATAGTATTCCTCCTATTTCGTATATAAATTAATTATACCACTAATAACTGATTACTAAAAGATTTTAACAAGAGTATTTTTTTAATTATAGCTAAAATTTGTTATTTGTGTTAGGATAGTAATATCTGATTAAAGTAGGAGAATTTGAATGAAAAGTGTAGATTTATTAAAAAAATAAAGGTGTAATGAATTTTACTCCGATATTCTTATTAATTATTGTATATTCATTTTTACAAGGAATACTTTTTGAATATATCTTTAAAAATATAGTTGGTTATAATATTATTTCTGTTTTATGTTCGTATATATTTTCAGCGGTTATTTTATTATTTTTTGTTAAGTATTTTGAAAAAACAACGTTTGATTATTTTGGTTTTAGTAAAGAAAATAATTTAGTAGCTTTTAAAGTTGGGTTAGGATTAGCTATTCTAAGTGTTGTAGGAGTAGTAGGTATTTTATTGATGTCGAATAACATATCTCTAACATTATCTAAGGATTTAAAGATTGGTACAATAATTATTCTTATTATATTAGTTTTAATCCAAGGATTCCTAGAAGAGGTTGTTTTTAGAGGTTATTTAATGACTAGATTAGCAGCCAAAAAAGGGAAATGGATAGCCATTATATTGAGCTCGCTATTTTACCTAGTATTCCGTATGGCTAATCCGACTACAGCAAAACTAGATTTAATAAATATATTTTTAATATCAATTGTAATGTCATTATTATATTGGTATTTTGATAATATTTTAGTTATTGCAATTTTTCATGCTTTTTGGAATTGTATTTCTGGTGTGATACTTGGATTTAATATAAGTGGGATTAAAGTATCGGATTCACTATTTGCTGTTAAGGCAATTAGTGATAAACAAATACTAATCGGAGGAAGTTATGGAATAGAAGGTAGTATTATTGCCACAGTTTTCTTTGCTATTTTAGGACTTTTAGTGTATATGGGCTTATATCTAAAAATGTTTAGAAGAATAGCAAGAAATAAATAGAAATTGAATAAGATATAAAATTTTAAGATTTAAATTTTATATCTTATTTTTTATTAGGAAAAAATATAAATAGATATGTTAAATTGCGTTCTAATAGCACTTATATTAATTATTATATAGTACTATTTGCTAGTAAATATAGTTAGAATATGTTATAATAATGTGTATCTTTTTGGGCTTTATATCGATTTGATAATAAAAAGATAATAAGATATAAAAAAAGTTCAATAATGTGAGGTGTAATTATGGTTAAAAATAAAGATGAAGTAAGATGTTCTTTTTGTGGAAAAAATACTAACGAAGTTTTTAAAATGATTGCTGGGAATGACGTATTTATTTGTGATGAGTGCGTTGATTTATGCTCAGATATAATCGAAGAAGAAATTGACTATAGAAATGCGAAAAATAAACCAGTATTTAAGTTATTAGAACCTCAAAAAATCATGGAACATTTAAATGAGTATGTAATTAGTCAAGATAAAGCTAAAAAATCTGTAGCTGTAGCCGTTTATAATCATTATAAAAGAATTGTAGCTAAAGAAAATAATGATATTGAATTACAAAAGAGTAATATTGCTTTAATAGGTAGCACAGGATCTGGGAAAACATTAATTGCTCAAACATTAGCGAAGATGCTTGATGTACCTTTTGCGATTTCTGATGCAACTACATTAACAGAAGCAGGATATGTAGGTGAAGATGTTGAAAATATTCTTCTTCGACTTATTCAAAGTGCAAATTATGATATAGAAAGAGCAGAAAAAGGTATTATCTATATCGATGAAATTGATAAAATCGCTAAAAAAGGTGAGAATGTTTCGATTACACGTGATGTTTCTGGGGAAGGGGTTCAACAAGCTCTTCTTAAAATATTAGAAGGTACTGTCGCTAGTGTTCCGCCACAAGGTGGGAGAAAACACCCTGGTGAAGAAATGATAAAAATTAATACGAAGAATATACTATTTATTATTGGTGGTGCATTCTCAGGTATTGAAGAAATTATTAAACGTCGTCTTGGAGAAAAAGTTATTGGTTTTTCTAAGAGTGATGAGTTAAATGACAATGAGGATATCATTTCTAAAGTAAAACACGAAGACCTTGTTAAGTTTGGTATGATTCCAGAATTTATAGGTCGTATCCCAGTGGTTTGTTACCTTGAGGAACTAGATGAGAAGGATTTAGTTAGGGTACTAACTGAGCCTAAGAATTCGGTAGTTAAACAATATGAATATTTATTTGAGCTTGATGGAGTAAAACTAGTATTTGAAAAAGAAGCATTAGAAGAAATTGCTAAAGAATCGATTAAGAGAAAAACAGGAGCCCGAGGCTTACGTTCTATTATCGAAGAGTTACTTTTAGATGTAATGTTTGAAATTCCAAGTAAAAAAGATATTAAGACTTGCACGGTAACACGTGATAATGTAATTAACAAAACAAAACCAATTTTAAAATAAATAGGTTAGAGAGGAGTTCGTTTTGACAAAATATTATTTATTAGAGAATAGAGATTTATTCTTTCCGTCTAATACTTATACAATAGATGTAACGGACAAAAAATTTTTAAAAACGATAAAAACTGTAAAAAAAGATAAAATTCCAGTTTTTGTAACGTATAAGAGAAAACCAATTGATAGTTATGATGATTCATTTTCTGAAGAGGATGTATTTGATAGTAATGGATTCAATGTTTTCTTTGGTACTTATGGTCAACTTACAATTGATAAAAAAAATAAAAAGTATGAATATCATTGCTACGGTATAGCCGAGGTTAAAAGTGGTGTTTATAACAATAATATTGTAGAAATTTAGATATTAATATAAGAGAAATTGTAGATAATGGATTTGATAAAGCAGGATTATTAAATAGCATTAAAACAAAATTTGAAAGTTATTTAAAGAGAGAGAACTTTGATATAGACTATTATAAAACTGACGATTTAGAAAAATTTATAAATAAAAATATTAAATTTTTCCCAATCGATAAAATGCTTAAACAAAGAGTGTTGTTTTTACTAGATTTAGAGAAAAAAGCAATCTTCTTAAACAGAAGTCTAGAAGCATTCTTAGTTGGTAATAGTTTTAAACGAGAAATAGATGAAAAAGTTCGTGCAAATATTGATAATCAACAGAAAGAATACTTTTTACGCGAGCAGATGAAAGTAGTTCAAGATGAACTAAGACAAATTTCACCTGAGGATGATGATATTGAAAAACTTCGTCAGGCGATTAATAAAATCGAATTATCTGAAGAAGATAAAGCAGTATTATTAAAAGAAGTAGATCGATTAGAAAAGACGCCAGTTATGAGTCCAGAACATTCGATTATAAGAACGTATCTTGACACCGTGGTTGCTTTACCGTGGAATACTTTAACAGCAGATGAAATCGATATAAAAAATGCAGAAAAAATTCTTAATGAAGATCACTATGGTCTAGAGAAAATTAAAGAAAGAATATTAGAGTTCTTGGCTGTTAAGAAGTTACGTGATGATATGAAATCACCAATATTATGCTTATCTGGACCTCCAGGTGTAGGTAAGAGTTCACTAGCTAAGTCTATTGCCGCTTCTATGGGAAGAAGCTTTGTACGTATCTCTCTAGGAGGAGTTCACGATGAAGCTGAAATTCGTGGTCATAGAAGAACATATCTAGGTGCATTACCAGGTAAGATTATTCAGTCGCTGAAAAAAATAAAAACTAAGAATCCTGTAATACTATTAGATGAAATTGATAAAATGGCTTCTGATATTAAAGGAGATCCAGCAGCTGCGATGCTAGAAGTAATTGACCCTGCGCAAAATAATGAGTTCGTGGATCATTATCTAGATATTCCATTTGATTTATCAAAAGTACTGTTTATTGCTACAGCAAATAACCTAAGCTTAATTCCAGCTCCGCTTAGAGATAGAATGGAAGTTATCGAACTAGAATCATATACAATTAAAGAAAAAGAAAATATTGCTGCTAAATATTTAATTCCACGTCAAATTAAAGAAAATGGTCTAAAAAAAGGACAAATCACTTTTAGCAAACAAGCTATTAATAAAATAATTAATGGTTATACGTATGAAGCGGGAGTAAGGAATTTAGAGCGAGTTTTCGGGGCTATCTGTAGAAAAGCTGCTTTAAAAGTTCTTCAAGGTGAAGAAAAAATTAAAGTTGGAGTTAATAACCTAGAAGCTTTTGCTGGTCCTGAAAAATATAGTGCTAAAGATAAGAATGTAAAACCTGAGATTGGGTTAGTTAACGGATTAGCGTATACAGTAGTTGGTGGGGATACATTAGAGATTGAAACGAGTATCTCTAAAGGTACAGGTAAAATTATCCTAACAGGTAAACTAGGTGATGTAATGAAAGAATCAGCCCAAATGGCTATTTCATTCTTACGCTCTAATGCAGAAAAATTAGGAATTGAAGGTGTTAATTTCTCAGAAATTGATATACATCTACATGTACCGGAAGGAGCAGTTCCTAAAGATGGTCCGTCAGCTGGTATTACAATAACTACTTCAGTTTACTCAGCTTTAACTAAAAAACCAGTTGATAATAATATTGCAATGACTGGAGAAATGACTCTACATGGTAAAGTACTACCAATCGGTGGAGTTAAAGAGAAAATCTTAAGTTCTGAGAAAATGAATATTAATACTATTATTATTCCAACTAAGAACAAAAAAGATTTAATTGATATACCTGAAGAAGTTCTTGAAAAATTAACTATTCACACAGTAGACAATATTCAAGAAGTGTTTAAAATAGTATTTGGAGAATAATAATGAAAAAGTTAAATACACATAATGTAGATTTACTTATAAGTGCCGTATCAAAAAAACAATATCCAGAGCATGAAAAACCAGAAGTTGCGATGTGTGGTCGTTCAAACGTTGGGAAATCATCTTTTATTAATACAATTTTAGAGAGAAAAAACTATGCACGTGTTTCATCTAAACCTGGGAAAACTCGAACACTAAACTTTTTTGATGTAGATGATCAAGTAGTCCTAGTAGACGTACCAGGATATGGATATGCAAAACTATCAAAACCTGAAAAAGAAAAATTATATGATATGATTGTCGAGTATTTTACTAATAGTGAAAATCTTGGATTTGTATTACACTTAATTGATAGTAGACACAAGCCTTCTCAAGATGATATTGAGATGAATGAATTTTTAAATTACTACGAGATTCCATTCGTTATAGTTATGACAAAAATTGATAAAATATCAAAAATGAATTGGCTAAAAATACTGGGATTATAAAACGAGAATTAGACCTAACGAACAATATGGCGATTATTCCATTTTCTTCGGTTACTAAAATAGGTAAAGATCAAGTACTTAGTGAAATTGCTAAAGTATTAGAAGATTAAAAATTGAAATAGAGGTGAGAGGTGACTTAAAATTCGTGATTTCGGGGAAATCAATTTTGTCGAGTCACTTCTTATTTTTTGATTATACTTATGGTATAAATGGTGTTTTTTTTATAAATATTTTATCTTTACATGGTAAAATAAACCTGGTATAATAAGGTTTAGGTGAGTCAACAAAAAAAGTTGACATTTTTCACCGAAAAGTATTGACATACTTTTAGTTTAATGTTAGAATAATATCTAGCTTAGAAAACTTAGCGTTATAGATTCAACTTTTTCATTAAAACACTTCATAAACACACACACATAAAATTAATAAAAAGTTGAAATATAAGGAGTACAAACATGGCAGTAAAAATCCGTTTAAAAAGATTAGGTGCTAAAAAATCACCTTTCTACCGTATCGTTGTTGCTGATTCAAGATCTCCACGTGATGGACGTTCTATCGAAACTATCGGTACTTACAATGCTGTTAAAGAACCAGCAGAAGTTAAAATCGATGAAGAGTTAGCATTAAAATGGTTAGGTAATGGAGCTCAACCTTCTGACACAGTTAGAAGTTTATTATCAAAAGAAGGAATTATGAAAAAATTCCACGATTCAAAATTAAATAAATAATATATTTAGCCCCTTAGTTAATAAGGGGTTTTTGTTTTACAAAAATTGTGCTATAATTAAATATAAAATTTTTAAAACAACCAACTTCATTAATTATCATGAAGAGAATTTAATATAAAAGGAGGATAATATATGGAATATTTAATAGAAATATTACCTAGTCTGATGAATGGTGCACTTATAACATTAGAAGTGTTTTTTCTTGTTTTAGTATTATCTATTCCGTTAGGTGTAGTAATAGCGTTTATTATGCGCTTTAATATTAAGGTACTGAATTACTTTATTAATATTTATATATGGATTATGCGTGGGACACCGTTATTACTACAATTGATTTTTATCTACTATGTATTACCATCTGTAGGGATACGATTCGATAGATTACCTGCTGCTATAATCGCATTTACGTTAAACTATGCAGCTTACTTTGCTGAGATTTTCCGTGGAGGTATTGAATCAATACCGAAAGGCCAATATGAGGCAGCTAAGGTATTGAAATTTACTCAATTTCAGACAATTAGATATGTTATTTTACCTCAAGTAATAAAAATTGTACTACCTAGTGTGTTTAATGAAATAATGAGTCTTGTTAAGGATACATCTTTAGTTTATGCATTAGGAATTAGTGATCTAATATTAGCAAGTAGAACTGCTGCTAATAGAGATGCTAGTTTATTACCAATGTTTGTTGCAGGGGCAATATATTTAATCTTAATAGGTATCGTAACAATTGTATCTAAACAAGTTGAAAAACGTTATAATTACGACAGGAGGTAATGTATGTTAGAATTAAAAAATATTAGTAAAAAATTCAAAGATAGACAAATACTTTCAGATTTTAATTTAACTGTAGAAGAGAATAAAATTTTAGCGATAGTTGGTCCTTCTGGTGGTGGGAAAACAACCCTATTAAGAATGTTAGCTGGTCTTGAAAAAATAGACTCAGGTGAAATCATTTATAATGGTGAGTCTCTTCCGATTGATGAATTGGAAAAAAGAAATCTTTTAGGTTTTGTATTTCAAGATTTTCAGCTTTTCCCTCATCTTACTGTCCTAGAAAATCTAGTTTTATCTCCAATTAAAACTATGAATATGGAAAAAATGATGCTGAGAAAAAGGCGATTGAATTGTTAGAAAACTTGGTTTAGAGAAACAGATTAATAATTATCCAACGTCATTATCTGGTGGACAGAAACAGCGTGTTGCACTAGCTCGCGCTATGATGATAAATCCAAAAATTATAGGTTATGATGAACCAACTAGTGCATTAGATCCTGAATTAAGATTAGAAGTTGAAAAATTAATACTTAAGAATAGAGAACTAGGTATTACACAAATTGTTGTAACTCATGATTTACAGTTTGCTGAAAATATTGCTGATAGTATTCTGAAAGTAGAACCGAAATAAGAGGTGGTTAAATGAGAAAATTAAAATTCTTTCTAACACTTGTTATTACTGTTTTAATAATTACAGGTTGTGCATCTGGAGGAAAAGATAAACCCAGAAAAGATAATTGGAATGATTTTCAAACAGATAAAAAGATTGTTATTGGCTTTGATAATACTTTTGTACCGATGGGCTTCCAAGATAAAAGTGGAAAAAACGTTGGTTTTGATATAGATTTAGCGAATGCTGTCTTTGAAAAATATGGTATTAAGGTAGAGTGGCAAGCTATAAACTGGGATTTAAAAGAAACAGAATTGAAGAATGGGAATATAGATTTAATTTGGAATGGATATTCGAAAACTGCAGAAAGAGAAGCTGTTGTTCAATTTACTAAACAATATATGGTGAATGAGCAAGTTATAGTAGTAAAAAAATCTAAAGGTATTAAAAATGTAAAAGACTTAAAAGATAAGGTTCTAGGTGCTCAAAATGGTTCATCTGGATACGATACTTTTAATGAAAATCCAGATGTTCTTAAAAATATTGTGAAGAATAATGATGCTACTCAATATGAAAGCTTTAATGAGGCTTTAATCGACTTAGAAAATGATAGAATAGATGCATTATTAATTGATAGAGTGTATGCGAACTATTATTTAAAACAACAAAATAAATTAGAAGACTTTGACATTTTAAATGCAGGATTTGATAGTGAAGCTTTTGCGGTTGGAGCAAGAAAAGCAGATGTAACACTTATTAAAAAAATTAACGAAGCATTCTATGAGATGTACAAAGAGGGGAAATTCCAAGAGATTTCTAAGAAATGGTTCGGAGAAGATGTTGCAACTGAAGAAATAAAAAG
>CAKMQF010000060.1 GCA_927911745.1 uncultured Gemella sp. | reverse complement strand
ATTTCGCTATACCAAGTCGCCAATTTCAGACCAAAAGTTTGTAGGCTCAGCGTGCACACCGTGGGTACGCCCCATCATGATGGTGAACTTGTGCTCCTTAGCCTTATCAGCGATGATGTTGGTGAAATTTTCAAGGTCACGACGGATGATGTCGTTGGCCTGCTTATAAAGGTAACCGTAGGCCGTATCCACCACGTCGGTAGAAGTCAAACCATAGTGAACCCACTTGCGCTCTTCACCAAGCGTCTCAGAAACCGCACGTGTAAAGGCAACTACGTCATGGCGAGTCTCCTGCTCAATCTCCAAAATACGGTCGATGTCAAAGTCCGCTTTCTCGCGAATCAAAGCCACATCTTCCTTAGGGATTTCCCCCAACTCAGCCCATGCCTCGTCAGCCAAGATTTCCACCTCAAGCCAAGCACGGTATTTATTTTCTTCACTCCAAATGTTCGCCATCTCAGGGCGAGAGTAACGGTCGATCATATTTTAATCTCCTATCTATACTAACTCATTTGAGACTTAAATTTTATTATGTCTTCAAAATTCTTAGCAGAATCATTAATTTCAGCATTAATCTGCTTAATTAAATCCTCCGCTACTGATTGGAATAGTTGCTGATTAGTACGATTCTCTAATTTAAACTCGATTAGTTTTCCTGTTTCCACAATATAATCAAAAATTTTATCAAAAAAAATCTTTTTAAATCTTTTGTATCTTCGCTCTCCAAATTTATCGAACACTCAAGAATGTCGTTTTCTAATTTCAAGCCAAGTCCTTCACCAGCATCATTAAATTTCAATATGAATATTTCAAATTCCATATATATCCCTCCTGTTAGTAAACATTTCTTCACTACCTTCTAAATGTAACAAAGCAATCTCCTCCCACTTCAGTTCTTGAGATGTACTGTTTTTCAATTTATTACTGTACATATTACCTACATAGAACTCTGGCTTTTCATGTATAACATCATAAGCACTGTAAATAGTTTGGCTAGGTAATGTATTTATTGCAATGTTAGCATTATGTGTTGATATTATAATAGTTTTCCCTCTATCTCGTAGTTCTTTAATTTTCGGGATAAGATAAGTGCTGATGTATCTATTTCCCAATCCTCTTTCAATTTCATCAAATATATAAAAATCATACTGGTTATTTTCCAAAATTGCACTTATTGATAGTATAGCTTTTTCACCCTCTGATGGTATATAGTTCTTTCTATCCCCATTTTCGTCAACTAAAAAAATTTGATATGAATGTTTTATAACTTTATTGACAAAATCATCTACTTCAATAGCTTTTTCTGATGCATCAAAATATTGATTTATTGTACTAAAACAAGTACTAATATCAAAATGATTAAACTTTTCATCAATTCTCTTCGTGCAGGCAAACCATTTTATCAAAAAGAGACTCCGAGCTAAAGACTTCTGTCTCTGGTAAAACTTTGATTACTGATTCTATCTGAACCTCTCCTTTCTGTGGTAACTTCCCTAATGAATTGATTTTAGTATCTTCGATTTCTTCAAATAAATCTCTTAATAATTTATTGTATTTTATTCTACTCAATCTCTTTTCAACTAATTCTGAAAATTTAATATGTGTTGGAGCAGAATCTGACCCTGTTTGTTTTTTTATACTCTCTTTAATGCTATCAATCGAATGTATTATTCCTTTATTCGAAAAAGCATTTTTGATATAACTTTCTGCATCCTCTAAAACATCTTGTTTCAGACTTTTTAATTCGTTTTTTAAGTTTTTTTGACTCGTTATGTTTCTACTCACACTGTAATTAATTTCTTCAACGACATCTATCTTCTTAAACTTTTGATGTGTCTCATTCAAGACCATTGTTATGCCTTCTGTGTCAACTGAAACAGATACCTTAGAATCTCTCTTAAAAATCCTTTCTGCATTTTTATTACTTAACTTAGAATTTCTAAATCTAATTATTCGTTCTAATCCATCATAACTATTTAACTCGGAATAATCGAATAAAGTTTTTATTGTTTCTTTAATCCTACTCCTCTTTTCTTCATCAATTGCAATCTTATTATTTAATTCATTAATTATGTCTTCATACTCTGTATTGTAATCTTTACCTTCATGGAAAAATACATTTTTCCCAAGATTCTTAAGAGTTGGATATACATAATTTTTTACAAATATTGTTTTCCCTGCTCCTTTTTCTCCAAAAATAATATTTATATCTTCAAATATTTTAATTGGTTTTCTTAAAATAGGGTATTTTGTATCATCACTTTTATTAATTTCATAATAGGTGGTACTTTCCAATATAGTTTTTATAAATAATGCTGGATTTTCTGCCAGCTTGTAAAATTTCGCAAATGAATCAATTTTATATTTTATTTCAGGTAATACATATTCGCTATATGAATTCCAATCTTTCACATCACTACCAAATAATGCCAAATCATTGTGAGAATTAATGATCCCCATTGCTTTTATATTTTTCGGTTCTAATACAATAATATAGCCCGCTAAATCTTCTCTTAGTCTATTGGCTTCCTCAATGGTTACCCCTCTTTGTTTATCCTTAAATAAAAGTGTGGTATTACAATAATTTCAGTTTTGGAAAAAGACTTTACTTTTGCGATGAATTCTTCATAACTTATGATATAATCATCGTAATTTCTTGATTCTTCATCAAAGACTTCGTCAAATTGTTGCATTTTTTCTGGACTAGCTACTACAATTATATGCTTATGTTGTCCATTGTATAAAGTGACATCAATTTCCATACCTGGAAAAATTGTTAGTTCATCATCTAGTTCTCTAATCTTTTTAAATTCCTGAATATCAAATTTATTATGATTAGTCACTGCACAAATTTCAACACTATTTTCTCTCATCTTCTTCACAAAATCTTCTGGTGAAATTTCTCTTTTTTTCCCATCACCTTGTTTACAAATTTGTGTATGAGTGTGTAAATCTATTTTCTTCATCTCATTTTAACCTTAATTTTCATCCAATATCAAATTCCTATTGCCCAATCCATACAGATGGGAAATGATCTAGCCTTATTCAAATCTGTTTCCAGCGGACCATCATAGATAGCTAAATATCTTTCAGGATTTTGAACAGCTAATTCATAATATTTAACACATACCTTATTGCATTTATCACTTGCAAATTTGACCTAAACAACTTCAAGATTATTGCTATAAGTGTTATATAACTTAATTATTTATATATTTAATAATCATTTCTGTTACAATTCTCACAGGATTCTGCTCAATATTATAAAATGCAAATCCCAGTAAGATTAATAGTGATATACAATAAAAAGCTACAAAATTCTTAGATGATATTTTTAGATTTTCCTTTTTCTGCAATACAGATGTTCCTTCAAAAAGTAGAACAAATAAAGTCATTATCAAAATAGATAAAAATTGAAATATTTCTGATTCTATCATTTGAAAATTTTGTAAATAACTTTAAAAACTCTGGCATAGGAGCTAAAATTGATTCAATGGTTGATTAGTAAACCAGAAAACTTTACTAAAATCAATTTTTGTATTTGTTCCCAAAATTCTTTACATTAGTTG
>CAKMQF010000059.1 GCA_927911745.1 uncultured Gemella sp. | reverse complement strand
GAAAATGCTAAGACTAGTAGTGTAGCCAATGTTGTTAATAAACGTTGCATTGCTATCTTTTCTAATAAATACAGTTATTGCTGCGAATAGAAGGGGGATAAAATATTGGTATAACAGGTAAATTACTATGCATTATTTCTTTCCTCCTTCATATTTTCTACATCTTCAAGATCAATTACATTATCGCTTCCTTTTAATTTGTAGTTAGCAATGTAGATTGAAATTAAAAGACAAGTTACTGCGAATCCGATAACGATGGCAGTAAGAATAAGTGCTGCTGGAATAGGGTCTATATAATTTTTTCCCAATTCTGAAATAATAGGAATATCACCATCATATAAACCTCCTGCGATAAGTATAATAAGGTTAGCAGCGTGTCCGAAAAGACCAACCCCAATTATTATTCGCATCATACTCTTAGAAAGCATTAGGTAAACACCAAAACCAACAAGAATACCACATAAGATAATCATATAAAATTCCATTATTTACCATCCTTTCCGAAAGCTAAAATTACTGACATAAGAACTCCAACAACTACAAAATATACACCTAAGTCGAATATTGCAGCTGTGTGTAATTCCATCTCTCCCATTATTGGAACGTGAATGTGAGTAAAATGATGTTTGAAAAATTCTTTCCGACTACAACACCACTAAACGCTGTACCAACGGAAAAAAGTAATCCAATAGCAGTTACATATACATAGTTAATAGGAAGTAGTTTATTGACTCTATCTATTCCATATGTAAACATTGCTAGAGCTAATGCCATTGTACAAAGGAGTCCTCCGACGAAACCACCACCAGGAAGGAAGTGACCACCAAAGTACAAACTAAGAGAAAGTAAAAATATACATCCTGAAATAATAGCAGATAATGATTTTAAAATTACATCATTAGTTTTCATCTTTTGGTCCTCCTCGTTTAATTATTTTAAACATAGCATAGATAATTAATGCTACCATTGTCATAACGGTGATTTCAAATAGGGTATCAAATCCCCTGAAATCTACGATAATAACATTTACTATGTTTCCTCCACCAGATGCGACAACATTATCGAAATAGAATTGACTAATTTCTGATGGATTTTTATATGCATATGCTACTAATCCTACAATTGTAAAACTAATACCAGTTAGTGTCGCAATTATTGCATTAGTAAATTTAAAACTTTGTTTTTCTACTTGTTTTGTTTTATCAGTTAATAGAATGAATGCTATTAAGAAAATAATAGTAGAAATTGATTCAATTACAAATTGTGTCATCGCTAAGTCTGGTGCTCTAAATGTAACATATAGAGCAGTCATCATAAATCCAATCCCAGAAGAAAGGATAATAAGTACTAGTCTATTATAGACTGTAGTTAGAGCGACACAGCACACGACTATACATAGTCCTATGAAAATATTCATGTAGTGAATTGTAGAGAAGTTATTAATTAACATAGGTCTACCAATTGCAAAGTAACCACCAATAATAGTTGCTGATAATACTACAAAGATATAACTCATATTTCTTCTAAGTTGGTTTGTAACAAATGTATCATGAAGTGTACCACTTACTTTGTGTAGTAAGTTACCTAAGTTATTATATGCTCCGTGAATAGAAATAATAGTAGGGTTTATACTATAAATTCCATTTCCACTTGCAAATAATTTATAAATTACAAAACTTGCAATGATAACAATAATAGAAGTAAGAAGTTCTATTGAGAAGAAACTATCATGATGGACATGAGTGATTACTTCGTTATTAGTTGTTTTTACAGCTAGCGCAGATTGTTGAGCTGGAATAACTATGTAATCTTTTATGAATGTGTTAATAATTACGAAGACTACAAGTATTATTGGAGATATGAAGATACCATTACTTGGAAGATGTAATTTCTTATTGCCTAGTATAGAGTTATCGAATTTACCTAAGAATGGTTTGAATGCTAATATTAACGAATAAATAGCAGTTCCTAAAGCTCCAATAACTACAGCTATTACGATAACCATATATAGCATGCTTGATTGCGTTAATCCATAAACTACCGTTAAGAAGTATTCTTTTGAGTAGAATCCACTTAAAGGTGGAATTCCTGCCATAGAAAACCCAGCGATAATACTTAATATAAAGCTAAGTGGCATATATCTTTTAATACCACGAAGTTTTTCGACATCACGTGAATGGAATGAATGATCGATAATACCAGTAATCATAAATAAACTTGCTTTAAACGCTGCATGGTTAATAATATGGAAACATACAGCATAGAATGCAAATGTATAAACATAGTGATTATCGTTGTATAGGCCAAGGTTAGCTATACCTATCATAAGAGTCATCATACCAAGTTGACTAATAGTTGAATATGCAAGAATTCCTTTTAAATCTTTTAGGAATATTGCAGAAATAGAACCTATTAGCATAGTGATAGTCCCAAAAATGATAAGAATATTACCAAATGAAGAAGTAAATGAGAATACAATTCCAATTCTTAGTAATAGATAGATTCCGGCTTTAACCATTGTAGCTGAGTGTAGGTAACTACTGATTGGTGTAGGTGCAGCCATTGCATCGGGTAGCCAAATATGGAATGGAAACTGTGCTGATTTTGTAAATGCACCGAATATTATAAGAATCATTGCTACTACATATTTATTGTTGTATCCATGATTTTTAGTGAATTCTATAATTTCACTAACATTAAAACTTCCAGTAATATTATTTAAAACGAAAATTCCTGCTAGCATTAGGACTCCACCAAAGACAGTAATAATCAATGATTTTAGAGCACCTTTTCTAGATGCATCATTTTCGTGCCAATAACTAATTAATAGGAAAGAAGAAACAGATGTCATCTCCCAGAACATATACATACTAAGCATGTTGTCAGATAAAACCACGCCTAACATGGCAGACATGAATATTAGTAAAAATATGTAAAATTTATGTAATTTTTCATCTGTAATACTCATATAGTAACATGAATATAGTATTACTAGAGTACCAATTCCTGTAATTAGTAATGAGAATAGAAGTGATAAACCATCAAGATTAAGGTTGATATCAAGTCCTGCGTTAGAAACAAATGCTAGTTTCTTATAGATTGTTCCACCTGAATAGATATACTTAAGATTTGAAATAAAATACCCAAACAGTATTAATGGTACAACTATAACAAATTTTCCAGTATGGATGGTTTTGAAGTTTTTCCTTAAGAAAGGTACGAAAAACATCGCAATTACTGGTAAAAAGACAGCTAATTGTAACATAAAAAAAACCTCTTTCTAATTTATTTTTTTATAACACTAATTATATAACAAAATAGCTTAAAATACTATTGATATTCAACTTTTATATAATTATTTTTCAATAAATAATGCTGAGTAACATAAAGAAATATTATAAAAAGTTATGAAAACGATAAAATAAAGTATTAATTATTTT
The DNA here is from genome assembly GCA_927911745.1 of uncultured Gemella sp. GTDB lineage: Bacteria > Bacillota > Bacilli > Staphylococcales > Gemellaceae > Gemella. The sequence continues at coordinate 4,674 of CAKMQF010000059.1, read as the reverse complement.
CTAAAAATAATTAATATAATTTTATTATTTTGAAGATTAAAATATAGTGAGGATGAATAATGTTGCTTAAAATGTGACTTGTAACGATAAAATAAACTTATTATTTTCAGAATATTCAACAGAAAATATAGATAATTATTTTTTTTAATATCCCTTGTTTAAGGTGAGAAAAAAAGGTATAATAAAGTTATTAATATATTTACAGGGGGACTAACTGATGTCACATAAACAAACACCACATATTAAACCAAATGGAGTAGAAATCGCTGAAACGATTCTTTTACCAGGGGATCCTTTAAGAGCGAAATTTATTGCAGAAACATTTTTAGAAGATGCAGTTTGTTTTAATGAAGTGCGTGGTATGCTAGGATATACTGGAACATATAAAGGTAAAAAGATTTCTGTAATGGGAACAGGTATGGGACCAGCTAGTATCGGTATTTATTCTTATGAATTAATCCACACTTTTGGGGTTAAGAATTTAATTAGAATTGGAACATGTGGAGCACTACAACCAGAAGTAAAATTATATGATGTAATTTTAGGAATGGGATCTTCAACAAATTCAAACTACATGCACCAATATAACATTCCAGGAAACTACAGTTTAACTGCATCATTTGACTTATTATTAAAAGCTTACAACAGAGCTCAAGAAATGGGTCAAGCAGTACACGTTGGTAATATTTTATGTAGTGAGATTTTCTACAATGCTGACGAAAAAGCTATGGAAAACTGGATTAAAATGGGAGTTTTAGCTGTTGAAATGGAAAGTGCAGCATTATATGCTAATGCAACTGCTGCAGGTGTTAATGCTTTAACAATTTTAACAGTAAGTGATTCATTAGTAACTGGAGAAGAAACTACTCCAGAAGAAAGACAAACAGCATTTACGAAAATGATGGAAATTGCTTTAGGTTTAGCATAAAATTAGGAATTTAGAGGTAATATAATATGAGTAACTATCAAGAATTATATGAAAAATGGTTAAATAGCTCAGCTTTAACAGAAGAAGAAAAACTTCAATTAAAAAATGTAGCTAATGATGAAGTTGAAAAAGAAGATAGATTTTATAAAGAATTAGAATTTGGAACTGCAGGATTACGTGGTAAAGTAGGAATGGGTTCTAATAGAATGAATAGATTCATTATTGCTCGTGCTACAAAAGCACTAGCACAAACTATTATCGACAATGGATTACAAGAAAAAGGTATTGCTATTGCTCATGACCCACGTCTTTTCTCAAAAGAGTTTGCAAAATTAGCAGCATTAGTAATGGCTAGTAATGGAGTTAAGGCATATTTATTTGAGGACTTACGTCCAACTCCAGAATTATCATTTGCAGTTCGTTATTTAGGAACAGCTAGTGGTATTAACATTACAGCAAGTCACAATCCTAAAGAATACAATGGATATAAAGTTTATTGGCAAGAAGGATCTCAAATCAAATCTGATATAAGTGATAAAGTTTTAGAGTATATTAACTCAATGGATATCTTCGATAACTATGTTACTTTAACAGAGGAAGAAGCTAAAGAAAAAGGATTATTAGTATATATTGGAGAAGAAATTGATGAAGAATTCTATAAAGAATCTTTAAATTGTGCTATTAACGATGAAAACATTGATAAAGATATTTCTGTAGTATATACACCACTTAACGGTGCAGGATATAAAGCTGTAACAACAGTTCTTGCACGTCGTGGATTCAAAAATGTTCATGTTGTTGAAGAACAAAAAGATCCTGATGGAACATTCCCAACAATTGAATATCCAAACCCAGAGGATACTGCAGCATTCGAATACGGTGAAAAATTGGCTAAAGAAGTTAATGCTGATGTAATCATTGCAACTGACCCTGACTGTGACCGTCTTGCTGTAGAAGTAATTCATAATGGAGAAGTAGTTTCTCTTAATGGTAACCAAGCTGGTGCAGTATTAGTTCAATATGTTATTGAAAATCTTGCAAAACAAAACAAACTACCAGAAAACCCAGTATTAGTTAAATCTATCGTAACTTCTAAAATGGTAGAACCATTATGTAAAGAATACGGAGTAGAAGTAATTGATGTTCTTACTGGATTCAAAAACATTTGTGCATTACCGAATGAATGGGATATTACAGGTGAGAAAAACTATGTAATGGGATATGAAGAAAGTATTGGATATAACGTTGGTACATTCCTACGTGATAAAGATGGTGTAACTATCGCTATGTTATTAGTAGAAGCAGCAGCATTCTATAAAAAACAAGGGAAAACATTAGTAGATGTACTTGATGGTTTCTATGAAAATACGGGTACTATTTAGATAAAACTATCTCAATCGTTTTAGAAGGTGCAGCAGGTGCTCAAAGAATAAAAACGTATGATGGAAAAATATCGTGAAATCTTTGCTCGTGAAATTGCAGGAAGTGAAGTAGTAGCGATTACTGACTACCTAGTTCAAAAAGAGAAAACAGTAGCTACAGGTGAAGAAAAGGCTATTGAAATCGAAAAAACTGATGCTGTTAAATTCAGTTATTCAGACGAATCTTGGTATACATTACGTCCAAGTGGAACAGAACCTAAAGTAAAACTTTATATCTACGTTAAAGATGCAGATAAAGAAGTTGCTAAAGAAAAATTAGTTAAATTTGAAGAAAAAGTATTAGAATTACTTTACTCAATCGATTAATAAAATAAAAAGGAAGTGAGAAAAATCTCACTTCTTTTTTATTTATTATAATATTTTAGATACTCTTTACAGAATTCTCGAGCAGAAAGTTTACCACTTTGTCTATCTGCATAAGAAGAGCTTACGAATTTTGAAATTTCATCTGTATATTCAACTTTAGGTAAAGGTTTTTCAAGAACGGTCTCTTTATTTATTGCGAATGTTGAGAAACAAATACCAACTAAACGAGTGTGTCTAGTTTCATGGTTAAATGCACTTAATTCAGCGAAAATTTCAACACTTCTTGTTCCAACCCTTGATATATAACTATCGATAATTAATGCCTCGTGTCTGTGGACAACATCTAAAAAATTGATATGTATCAATACTTGCTGTAAAAAATGGTAAATGAGTATATCTGCGAATTACTAGACCTTGTACATCATCTAGCCAGTATAGTGTTTGACCACCGAATAGAGTATCATGTCTGTTCATATGGTTTGGATAAATAGTGTGGAAATTCTCAATTCTAGTATCTTTATAATTCATAACTTCTTGCATGAAAAAGTTCTCCTTAAAATTTATTTTACTAATATCTAATATTAAATTAGAATACATATGTAATTGTATCACAAATAGATAAATATATTAAGTATCATTTATCATTTTAAAAAAAGTTATTTTGGAATGATATTTTTTAATTTAATATTTATAACCTTTACATTTTGATAAAAATTATATTATAATAAAAGAAAATACAAATGAGGTGAAGAATAATGAAATATGAAACTATGTTAGAACGTTTTTTAGGATATGTTAACTTTAAGACTAGATCTGATGCTGCTAGTACGACGATTCCATCTACTCCAGAGCAAAAAGATTTTTTACGCATGTTAAAAGAACAATTAGAAGAATTAAATCTTAGTGACATAGAATTAAATGAGGAAAACTGGTTTTTAACTGCAACATTACCAGCTAATACTGATAAACCATACGATAAAATTGGATTTATTTCACATGTGGATACTGCAGATTTTAATGTTGAAGGCATTAACCCACAAGTAATTGAGAATTATGATGGTGAAGACATCGTTTTAAACAAAGAATTAAATGTTGTAATGAGTAAAGCTGAGTTCCCTAATTTAAGCAATTATAAAGGTCTTACTTTAATCACTACAGATGGAACGACTTTACTAGGTGCTGATGATAAAGCTGGAATTACTGAAATAGTAGAAGCAATTAAGTATTTAAGTGAACATCCTGAAATTGAACATGGTGATATTCGTATTGCATTTGGTCCTGATGAAGAAATAGGGCGTGGAGCAGATCATTTCGATGCTAAAGGATTTGCAACAGATTATGCTTTCACTATGGATGGTGGAGTTCTTGGTGAACTAGAATACGAAAGCTTTAATGCTGCACAAATTACATATAAAATTACTGGAGTAAGTGTTCATCCTGGTACAGCAAAAGGTAAAATGAAAAATGCCAATACGATTGCTGCAGAATTAGCTTCATTGTTCCCAGAAAAAGAAGTGCCTGAGCATACAGAAGGATATGAAGGTTTCTATTTATTGCATAATATGCAAGCTAGAATTGAAGAAGCAGAGATGGTTTATATAATTCGCGATCATGATAAAGAAAAATTTGAAGCACGTAAGAAATTTGCTGAAGAGGTAGCGGCAAAAATTAATGAAAAATATGGTAATGTTGTGGAATATGACCTATTCGATCAATACTACAATATGGGAGATGTAATTAAAAAAGACAAACGTTGTGTTGATGTAGCGGAACAAGCTATTAAAAATGTAGGAGTAACACCTATTATTATTCCGATTCGAGGAGGAACAGATGGTTCTAAAATTTCGTATATGGGTATCCCAACTCCAAATATCTTTGTTGGAGGAGAGAACTTCCATGGACAATATGAATTTAGTTGTTTAGAACATATGGAAAAAGCCGCAGATACAATAGTTGAAATAGCTAAATTAGCTAAAAATAAAATCACAATAATTTTTT
>CAKMQF010000058.1 GCA_927911745.1 uncultured Gemella sp. | reverse complement strand
TAAGCTTATTACCTCTGCATCGATTTTTGGACTTTCTTCACCAATAACCTCAACTCCATATTGAACGAATTGACGATAACGCCCTTTTTGTTTTCTTTCATAATCTAAACATCGGACCTACATAGTATAGTTTTTGTGGTTGTATTGTTTTTAGCGAATAATTTATTTTCTATATACGAACGAACTGTTCCAGCAGTTCCCTCAGGTCTTAGTGTTAAAGATCTATTTCCTTTATCTTGGAAAGTATACATCTCTTTTTGAACTATGTCAGTAGTATCTCCAACACCTCTACTGAATAATTCTGTTGATTCAAACATCGGTGTTCTAATTTCTTCATAGCAAAAGTTCTTGCTAATTTCTCTTAGTTTCCCTTCAATATACTGCCATTTAATACTTTCTTCAGGTAGTATATCTTGAGTTCCTCTCGGCATACTAATTACCATTTCATTCTCCTTTCAATGATTTATCTACAAATCATACTTCAATATAAATTAAAATCGCCCCATATAGCTCATACTATATGGGACGATAACTAAATTCGTGGTGCCACCCTAATTCATATCGAAATATCGATACCTTATTTTTAAATTATTAAGTTTTACAAAAAGTGTTACTTATTTTAATCATTAATATTTAATCTTTCAGCCTACGGATTAAATTCTCTTTAATTAAAACATAAAATAAAATTCTTTTTACTTTTTTTGTCACGTTTCTTTTAAATATATTATACCAAACTATTATTATTGTCAAGAAATTATTATGTATTTTATCTTATTATTTTTTAAATTCATTCCAAATATTCTTGCCTGTATATAAGATTATTTTTCTACAAAATTCAATATTAATAGCTACTATTTTTTTCACTATATAATTATTCCACTCATCATTTAGGTAGCTAATATATGTATTTAATTTAATTACTTATCATTTGCTTCACTTGATTTTTTTTCTTAACATTATACAATAAATTATAGTTAAAGACATTAAAGAAAGGAGTGTAACCTTTTATGAAAAAAATAATCTCTGTTTTAATGCCTATATTAGCAATATTTTTCTTAGTAGGTGGGACATATTACTACCTTAATGCAGGAAATAAGAATTTCAAAGAAGAACATTCAAAATATATATCATTAATTAATGATTCATACGATTTTAAAACCGGCTTAAACGGCCTTGAAACTTTAACTACAGAAAAAGCTAAAGAAACATTAAGAAATATAGATAATGAAGTTAATATTGCTAGCGAACTAGTAAAAATCGATAATGCACTTAATAATGCTGATACAGAAACTGCTTATGAAAGTTTAAAACAAGCAAAAAAATTAGACACAAATCGAACTTTTTCAAAAGCAATTTCATATTTAGATACACAATTAGATAATTATGATAATGCTCTTACTGAGATTTTAGAATTAGATGCGACTTCAGCTAACTATGCTGATCAAGTTAAAGCTATTATAGCTAAATATGAATTTAAATACGAAGCCTTAAAAGAAAAGCTATTGAATTCCGAAACCTCAGAACTAGAACAAGATCATAAGACTAACGTAACTAAAAAAGAAGAAACTAAAAAAGAAATAGAAAATAAAGTAGTCTCTAAAAAAGAAACTACATCTCCTAATAAAAACTCTAATAGTACTAAAAATAATTCTACAGATACTAAAAAAGCTTCGTCTATACCTAATACTCAAAACCATCCGCAAATTATTGGTCAACAAGTACCTGAGACATATAATACTATACGTTACACTCAGGAAGGTAGCACTAGTAGAAATATTATTGAGAATGAATTAAAAGGTGATATCTCTAATTTTACAAATGAAGAAATAAACGCTGCTATTGCTAGCTATAACGCAAAAAATCAAGGATAACAATGACTATCCTTGATTTTTTTCTATTTACTTATTTTTCTACAGCTATAACTTCAATCTCTATATTACCACCTAATGGTAATGCAGCCACTTGAAAAGCCGATCTAGCGGGAAGTACATCGTTGAATTGTTCCGCATATACTTTATTCACTTCAGCAAAATCAGCAATATCTTTTAATAATACTAATGATTTCACAACATGATTCATAGAACTCCCAGCTTCCTCTAAAACTGCCTCAATATTTTTAAATACTTGTTTCGCTTCTTCGATAACCCCACCTTCAACTATTTTTCCAGTCTCTGGGTTGATTCCTAATTGACCAGAACAAAAAATTAGATTTCCTACTTTATTTGCTTGCACATATGGCCCTACTGCTTTTGGCGCTTTCGGTGTATTCACTTCTGTAATTTTCATTTGTATAAATCTCCTTTTTCTAGATAAAATACCATATTTCAGTACTAAAGAATAGAAAGTAGCTACTATCTTTCTCTATGAATAGAGTTCTATAACCTTAAATTCATCATTTCCCTTTATATACAATTCCAATATCGATATTTTTAACTTTTGATATAATTATAATTTATATACAATTATTTTTCAATGAAATTGCATCCGTTTCCACTCGTGTGTTTCATCTTATATAATGAAAGGAGCTGATCTAAAAGTCCTAAATATTAACAAAGTGTATATGATAACTCATAGACGCAGTGCTTTATTGGTATATAAATTCGCTTTATAAAAGCTTTTTAGACATCTAATAAACTTTGCGGTGGTGACTCTGCAAAATCGATTTCCAAAATCACGATTTTTTGAGTCACCCCCCAAGATTACGTGTACTTAATAAAAAAAGCTATAACTAGACATAAAAAGTCTAATTATAGCTTTCTTATTTTTCTAATTAAAGAACAACTACGTTAGCTGCTTGTGGTCCACGAGCACCGTCTTCAACTTCAAATTCAACTTTATCGCCTTCTTTTAAAGTTTTGAATCCGTCTTTTTTAATACTTGAGAAGTGAACAAAAAATATCTTTTTCTCCTGCTAACTTCGATAAATCCGAATCCTTTTTCCTCGTTAAACCATTTTACTGTACCTTGTTTCATAAGTTACAATCTCCTTTGATTTTTTTATTATCAATAATCAATCGTATTCTTGCTGTTAAAGATAATAAATAAAATAAATGTGTATGT
>CAKMQF010000057.1 GCA_927911745.1 uncultured Gemella sp. | reverse complement strand
AAAATCGATTCTGATAATATAGGAGAACTTGAAGATAATGAGTTTTATTTCCATGAAATTATCGGTTGCGAGGTGTTTGATGAAAACAACAAAACACTAGGTGAAATAGTTGAGTCCTTACTCCTGGTGCAAATGATGTGTGGGTGATAAAAGCGGAAATGGTAAAGAAATTTTAATACCTTACATTGAAGATGTGGTTAAAAAAATAGATGTTACTAATAAAAGAATTGATATCGAAGTTATGGAAGGGTTAATTGACTAATGAAGATTGATATACTAACGCTGTTTCCAGATATGTTTGCTTCATTAAATCATTCAATTTTAGGAAAAGCAAAAGATAATAAATTATTGGATATAAATATAGTTGATTATCGTAAATTTTCTGGAAATAAACATAACCAAGTAGACGATTATCCTTTCGGTGGTGGTCAGGGGATGGTATTAAAACCAGAACCGATATTTAATGCTGTTGAAAGTTTAGATAAAACCGATAAAACACGAATAATTTTACTGTGTCCGCAAGGTGAAAGATTTAGTCAGAAAAAAGCTGAGGAGCTTTCTGAAGAAGAACACTTGATTTTCATCTGTGGTCACTATGAAGGTTATGATGAAAGAATTAGAGAGTACTTAGTAACAGATGAATTATCTATTGGTGATTTCATTTTGACAGGTGGAGAATTTGCTGCTATGACAATGGTCGATAGTATAGCACGTCTTGTTCCTGATGTTCTAGGAAAGGAAGAATCCCACAAGGATGATTCATTCTCGACTGGGTTACTAGAATATCCTCAATATACACGACCAAAGGACTATAAGGGAATGGTAGTTCCTGATGTGTTGACAAGTGGTCATCACAAAAATATAGAAACTTACAGAAAAAAAGAAAGTCTACGAAGAACGTTGACAAGACGACCAGATTTACTGGAAAACTATGAATTAAGTAAAGAAGAAGCCAAATTACTTGATGAAATAAAAAAAGAATTAAAAAATTAACATAAAATAAATGACATAACTGTATTTTTGATGTATAATATTAATATAGTATGTATTGTAAGCACAGGAGGATTAGAAGTAATGACAACTTCATTTGAGGAATTATTAAATAGCTCAGAAATGCTGAAAAAAGGAGATAAAGTAACTGGTACTGTATCAAAAATCGATAACGATAAAGTTTACGTTGATGTAGCAGGAGCACAATATGACTGCGTAATTTTACGTAACCAAATTACAAGAAAACCATTCGAAAACATTGAAGACGTATTATCAGTTGGTGACGAAGTAGAAGCTCAAGTAACAGGAATTAGAGCTGATCGTGAAAAAAGATCAGAAGATGTACCTGGTGTAATCTACTTATCACACAAAATTTTAGAAAATGCTGAATATAAAAAATTAATGGAATTATCATGGACTGGAATTATTGAAAAATTCGAAATGGTGAATTAATTCAAGCAACAGTTTCTGGACAAACTAAAGGTGGATTATTAGCTGACGTAGAAGGATTACGTGCGTTCATTCCAGGTTCATATATTGATACTAAATTCAGAAAAGACTTATCAAAATTCGTAGGAAATGAATATACATTCAAAATCGAAGAAGTAGATAAATCTAAAAATAAAATTATCTTAAACAGACGTGTAATCTTAGAAGAAGAAAAAGCTAAAAAATTAGCTGAAGTTTATGGAAATATTAATGAAGGTGATGTTATCGAAGGTAAAGTTAGTCGTATCACTGACTTTGGAGCATTCGTTAACATCGGTGAAGTTGATGGACTATTACATATCTCAGAAATTTCTCACGCTCGTGTAGAAAAAGTTTCAGATGTGCTTTCAGTTGGAGATACTGTAAAAGTTGCAGTTATCGCTGTAGATAAAGAAAATGAAAAAGTTTCACTTTCAGCTAAAACTTTATTACCAACACAATGGGAAGTAGCTCGTGCTACAATTAAAGCTGGAGATGTATTAGAAGGTGTTGTTCGTAACACAACTGCATTTGGAGCATTTGTTGAAGTATTACCAGATGTTGAAGGATTAGTTCACATTTCTCAAATTTCTCACGAAAGAGTTACAAACGTAGAAGACGTTCTTAAAAAAGGTGATAAAGTAAACGTAAAAGTTTTAGAATTTGATTTCGAAAACGAAAGATTATCTTTATCAATCAAAGAACTTTTAGAAAAACCAGTTAAAGAAGAAGTTAAGGAAGAAGCTGAATATGATACTTCTTACTTAAAAGATGAAGATACTTCATTCAATCTAGGGGACAAATTTAAAGATATCGAACTTTAATTTGAAAAAATAAAGAAATAAAGGCAGTAGATAAGCTTGTCTATTGCTTTTATTTTTTAGGTAGAAATGAATAGTGAAGTTTAGTTGAAATATGGATTTTAACTAATGAACTTTGCTATTTTAGCAAAAAAATATTTAAAGATATGGAGGTAAAAACATGGCAAAACCAACAGTTGCAATAATAGGTAGACCAAACGTCGGTAAATCTACAATTTTCAATAAAATAATTGGTGATAGATTATCTATTGTAGAAGACGTGGCAGGTGTTACTCGTGATAGAATATACTCAAAAGCAGAATGGTTAAATTACTCATTCTTTATGATAGATACTGGAGGAATTGAATTAGAAGATACTCCTTTCCAAAAACAAATCAGAGCACAAGCTGAACTAGCAATCGACGAAGCAGATGTTATTATTTTCTTAACAAATGGTCGTGATGGAGTAACTAGTGATGATGAAGAAGTTGCTAGATTACTTTATAAAACTGATAAACCAGTTGTACTTGCAGTAAACAAAATTGATAACTTTGATATGAATCATATGATTTATGATTTCTATTCATTAGGATTTGGAGATCCATTCCCAATTTCTGGATCTCATGGACTAGGTATCGGTGATTTACTTGATGAAGTTTGTAAAAACTTTAAAGTTCTAGAAGAAGAGGAAGAAGATGACAAAATTAGATTCTCTCTTATCGGGCGTCCTAATGTTGGTAAATCTAGTTTGATTAATACAATTTTAGGTGAAGAACGTGTTATTGCATCTGATATCGCAGGTACTACACGTGATGCAATCGATACTGATTTCAAACACAACGGGGATGAATATGTAGTAATCGATACTGCTGGTATCAGAAAACGTGGTAAAGTATATGAAAGCTGTGAAAAGTATTCAGTACTTCGTTCTCTTAAAGCTATTGAACGTTCAGATGTCGTCTTAGTTGTTCTTAATGCTGAGGAAGGTATTATTGAACAAGACAAGAAAGTTGCAGGATATGCACACGAATCTGGAAAAGGTGTAATCATAGTTGTTAACAAATGGGATGCAATTGCTAAAGATGATAAGACAATGAAAGAATTCGACGAAAAAATTCGTGATAGTTTTGCTTACTTAGATTATGCTAAAATTATCTATGTTTCAGCGAAGACGAAACAACGTGTATTTAACATCTTCCCATTAATTAAAGAATCATATGAAAATAGACAACGTCGTATTCAAAGTTCAACACTTAATGAAATCGTTGTGGATGCTGTTTCTATGAACCCAACACCACAAGATAAAGGTAAGAGACTTAATATTTTCTATGCATCACAAGTTGCTATTAATCCACCGACATTTGTGTTCTTCGTGAATTATCCAGAACTTATGCACTTCTCTTATGAGAGATTTTTAGAAAATAGAATCCGTGATTCTTTCAATTTTGAAGGAACACCGATTAAACTAATAGCGAGACAAAGAAACTAATAGTTTAGAATATAAATTTATAGTACGATCTAGAAGTAAGTTAACTTTTGGATCGTATTTTTTTATTGAAAATTAAAGTATAAATTAGGTAATCTTATGAAAAATATTGAAAATATAATAAAAAAATAATAAAAAATAACTAAAATGAATTATCAATGGTAAAATTTAGTCGAAATACTAGCAAATAATTTTAGAACGTGGTATAATTCTTCTTATATACTTTACTAATTAGGAGGTAATCTATATGCCATTAGGATATTATGGAATGTCAGGAAGTTATATACTTTACTTTTTACTAATTATGCTGATTCCTTTATGGGCTCAATTTAAAGTAAAAAGAACATACGAAAGATATAAAAAAGTAAGAACAAAATCAGGATTAACTGGAAAAGAAGTTGCAGAAATTATAATGCAAGCAAATGGAATAACAGGTGTTAAAGTAGTAAGAGGTGAGGTTGAGTTATCAGACCACTACGATCCAACTAATAATATTGTAGTACTTTCACCCATAGTTCATGATCAACCGACAGTTGCATCAGTTGCGATTGCAGCCCACGAAATTGGTCACGTTATTCAAGATAAAGTAGCAGACTATAAACCGATGAGATGGAGACACTCATTAGTACCATTAGCTAATCTTGGAGGAAACTTATCAACAATTCTTATTATGGTAGGATTCTTATTAACAGGATTAATTGGTCAATTCGGTTATACAGTTGCTTGGGTTGGAGTAGGATTCATGCTATTTGCAGTACTATTCCAAGTAGTAACATTACCAGTTGAGTTTGATGCTTCAAAACGAGCATTAGAACAAGTGGTTGACTTAAACATTGTAGACGATCAAGAACACAGACATTGTCGTAAAGTTTTAACAGCAGCAGCTTTAACTTATGTTGCAGCAGCAGTTGTAGCTTTAATGGAGATGTTAAGATTCGTCTTCATATTACTAAACAGTAATAATAGAGATTAATAAATATTAGATTGTCAATGAAAATTGGCAATCTTTTTTTGTTAAAAAGATGCAATATTTTACAAGATATAAATTAAACTTTCAATTCAATTAAAGTGAAACGTGTTTCAGCAGAGCACTGAACTTATGTAAATAATAAAGCTGAATATCAAGCTAATATTTCTTTCATAATATCTATATTAGTGATATAATATTGTAAGACTATATAATGAAGAGGTAAAAAATGATTTACGGAATCGGTTGTGATATCGTCGATATTCATCGCTTTGAAAAATATGTCGATGATAAAAAACGACTTGAAAAATTATATACAGAAAATGAATTAAATGAATTTTATAAAATAACAAATCATAGAAGAAAAATGGAGTTTTTGGCTGGGCGTTTTGCTGTAAAGGAGGCTACTTCAAAAGCTTTAGGAGTAGGGATTTCTAAAGATTTTTCTTTTAATGATGTAGAAGTAAAAAAAGATGATAGAGGGAAACCTTATATTGAATACAAAGACTTTATTACACATTTAACGATAAGCCATACTGATTCAACGGTTGTGGCATTTGTTATTTTAGAGAAGGGGGACAAGATTAATGATTAATGATAGACCAACAGAATTAAGAGTAGACTTAGATGCGTTACTTAATAATTATAATAAGCTAACAGCACTTAATAATGAAAAAACTGGTATAGCAATAGTAAAAGCTGATTCTTATGGGTTAGGTGCAAGAGTAATCGCAGATCATCTATATAAAAATGGTGTTAGACATTTTGCCACTGCTACATTAGAAGAAGCATTGGAATTAAAAGATGTAGTTTTTGATAGTATGGTGCTTGTATTAGGAGTAACAAATCCCCAAAATGTAAAATATGCTGTTGAAAACAATATATCATTAACATGTCCATCTAAAGTATGGTTAGAAGAATGTCTAGAAGAGTTGGAAAATATTGAAGGTAAATTAAAAATCCATGTTAAGATTGATACCGGAATGGGAAGAATAGGTACTTCTGATAAAGAAGAAATAATTGAAATAGATAAGCTACTTTCATCTGAAAAAATTGATTTCGAAGGTATTTTTTCACATTATTCTAATGCTGATGGTAGTGATAATAATTATGATGATTATCAAACTAAAAATTTCGATGAAAGAATAAAGCTATTTACCCATAAACCAAAATACATTCATATTGGAAATTCAGCTAGCACAGTAAAATATAGTGATAGAAAAGATCAGTATAATATGACTAGATTAGGGATTTCACTTTATGGATGCTATCCTAGTGAAAACATTGAAAAATTAGACAAAATTAAATTAGATCCAGTAGTTTCGTTAGTGAGTAAGATAACGCATGTTAAGAAATTTTTAAAAGGTGAAAAACTAGGGTATGGTGTTAGTTATGAAGCTAAACAAGATGAATATATTGCAACAGTTCCTATCGGCTATGCTGATGGTATTCTAAGGCGTGCTCAAGGGTTCAAGATTAAAGTAGGGTCAGAAGACTGTGAGATAGTAGGACGTGTTTGTATGGATCAACTTATGGTGCGTTGTAGTGAAAATATAAAAGTAGGAGACGACGTTCTATTTTTTTGGAGAGAATAATGGCCAAAAAATATCAGTCGATGATTTTGCTACATTCCAAGATACAATAAGTTATGAAATATTCTGTTGTATAAATAAACGTGTTCCAAGAGTTTATTACAAAAATAAAATGGAGTTATAGTATGTACGAGAAAATTACAAAAAACTTAGCAACTAAGTTAAAAATACAAGATAAGTATATAGTAAATGTATTAAACTTACTAGAAGAAGGAAATACAATTGCATTTATCGCAAGGTATAGAAAAGAATTAACAAATTCTCTAGATGAAGTTGCTATTAAACAAATTCAAGATGAATTTAATTATTTAAAATCGCTTGAAGAAAGAAAAGAAGAGGTAATTAGATTAATTTCAGAAAAAGGTCTACTTACTGATGAACTAAAAAAAGATATTTTAGCTCAAGAAAAATTACAAAGGGTTGAAGATTTATATCGTCCTTTTAAAGAGAAAAAACGTACTAAGGCTACGATAGCTAAAGAAAAAGGATTAGAAAAGTTAGCTAATTATATTCTGAAACTTCCAAAATCATTAGAAGATTTGAATAAAGAAGCTGCTAAGTATATAAATGCTGAAAAAGAGGTTAATACAGTAGAAGAAGCAATTAACTATGCATTAGATATTATCGCTGAAAATATTTCTGATAGTGCGAAATATCGTGAATATGTTCTAGAAAACACTAGAAAATTCGGTCAAATTACTTCAGTACTAAAAAAAGGTGGAGAAGAAAAAGACGAGAATGCTACTTATAAAAATTACTATGAGTTTGGAGAACAAATTTCGAAAATTGCTTCTCATAGAATTCTTGCATTAAACAGAGCGGAAAAAGAAGGAATAATCCGTGTAAGTATAGAAAATGATAAAGATAGATTACACAATTATATACTACGTGGTTTAACAAAGAATCGTCAGACTGCTATTAGCAATTTGCTACTAGAATGTATAGCTGACAGTATGAAGAGGTTAATCTATCCATCAATTGAAAGAGAAATTCGTAGTGATTTAACGAAAAAAGCTGAGGAAGATTCTGTTGTTATCTTCTCAGAAAATTTAAAACAACTATTGATGCAAAGTCCTCTTAAAAACAAAAAAGTTTTAGGAATTGACCCTGCATTTAGAACAGGTTGTAAGATGGCGATTGTTGATGAATATGGTAATTTTATAGATAAAATGGTAATCTATCCACATAAACCAGCTTCAGCAGATAAGCAAGAAAAATCTAAAAAAGATTTAATTAAATTTATTAATAAACATAATATTAATTTAATAGCAATTGGTAATGGTACTGCATCTCGTGAAACTGAGAAATTTGTTGTAGATAACTTAAAAGAAGCGGGATTGAAAATTGACTATGTTATCGTAAATGAAGCGGGAGCGAGTGTGTACTCAGCTAGTGAAGTAGCACGTGAAGAATTCCCAGATTTTAATGTAGAAGAAAGAAGTGCTGTATCTATAGCGCGACGTATTCAAGATCCATTAAGTGAACTTGTAAAAATTGATCCTAAATCAATCGGTGTAGGACAATACCAACACGATATTACTCCTAAGTTTTTAGAAAAAGAGCTTACTTTCGTAGTAGAAACTGCGGTTAACAAAGTAGGGGTAAATGTTAATACTGCATCTGTTTCGCTATTATCATATGTTTCAGGTGTTAATAAACAAATCGCTAAAAATATAGTAGCGTATCGTCAAGAAAATGGAAAAATAGAAACTATTAAAGAAATAGCCAAAGTACCAAGACTTGGTAAAAAACATTCGAACAATGTGTAGGATTCTTTAGAATTCCAGATAGTAAAAATATTTTCGATGCTACAGGTATCCACCCAGAAAGTTATAAAGCAGCGGAGAATTTACTAAAAGAGCTAAAACTATCAACTAAAGAAGTAGGAACAGAAGAGTTTGCTACTACAATAGACGGAGTAGATAAAAAAGCTCTAGCAGAAAAAATTGGAGTCGGTCTTGAAACGTTAGAAGATATAATTAAAGACTTAAAACAACCTCTACGTGATGAACGTGAATCATTCGCTAAACCATTGTTAAAATCTGATATTCTTACTATCGATGATCTTCAAATTGGTGTTAAATTAGCAGGTACTGTTAGAAATATTACACAGTTTGGAGCATTTATCGACATCGGTTTAAAACAAGATGCGATGGTTCATATTTCAAAAATTAGTAAAAATTATATAAAAAACCCACTTGATGTTCTTAGTGTAGGGCAAATTGTAGATGTTTATGTTATAGATGTAGACAAACAAAGAGGCCGTGTTGCACTAGCAATGTTTAAAGATTAAAGGAGGTAAAAATGAGTAATAACAAATCAAAATACCTTCCAAGTATAGATAGCTTGAGGGCATTGGCTGTATTAGCAGTTATTATTTACCACGTTGACGTAAATTACCTACCGGGTGGCTTTTTAGGAGTAGATCTATTTTTTGTTTTATCGGGATATTTAATTAGTTCATTAATTATTAAAGAATATAGAAAGACTGGTAGCTTAAATTTATATAATTTCTATATAAGAAGGGCTAGACGTCTGTTACCAGCCGTTTACTTTATGATAACGGTTGGATTAGTAGTAATGGTGCTTTTTAATGAAGTTCTACTTCGAAAAAGTCATCTTGATGCTATATTTGGTTACATATATTCAAGTAACTGGTGGTATATCTTCCATAAACTTGATTATTTTGATAGTTTCGGTGCGCAGAGCCCGTTCAAACATCTTTGGTCTTTAGCAATAGAAGAGCAATTTTACATGATCTTTCCATTGTTATTCTTATTAATTAATAGAAAGAAAAAATCAAAAGATGGAACGTATAAATTAAATAAGAACTTCTTATATGTTGTTCTAGGATTAATATTAGTATCATTAATAGCGCATATTCTTTTATTTGATATAAATAATATCAGTAGAATATATTTCGGTACTGATACTCGAGCATTTTCTCTACTTGTAGGAGTAGTAGGGGCAATACTATATCCTATGGAGAAATTACATGCTAAGGTAACACCACAACAAAATATTATGTACAGCGTGGTTTCACTAGTATCTATCGCTACTCTAATAACGGTAATGATTTATACATCTGAGTATAATACATGGCTATATAGAGGTGGCTTCCTACTAGTAGCTATATTAGGGTTGATAGTTATAATTAGTAGTGGGAAACAACATACACTAATGTCAAGATTATTATCATTTAAACCAGTAGTGTTTATTGGTAAGATATCATACAGTTTATATTTATGGCATTTCCCAGTATTAGTATTAACAACACCGGTATCAGAAATAGGAAATCCTAATATTATTTTTGTAATATTACGAGTAATACTAACATTTGCATTAGCTACAGCTAGTTATGTATTTGTAGAAACTCCAATTAGAAAATTAGGGTTTAAAAACTACATAAATGTTATTTTCAAAAAACTGAAAAAGCGTCCTAGAAAATCTAGAAAAGCATATGCAGGTATTGTTGGATTAGTTTCAGTATTATTCTTAATGGGAATTTTTGGGAAAAGTGTTCCATTTATCTCTACAGCTTTTGTAAAAGAAATGGAAGCAAATAAAGAAACTCAGTTTGTAAATAACGGAAACAATAAAGAGAATAACCAAGAAAAATCTAGTGATTCTAACAAAGATAAAAAAGATAATAAAGAAGATAAAAATAATTCTGATAAGAAATATAGTTCAGTAGTAGTTATGGGAGATTCATTAACAGTAGATATTGGAGAAAAATTCCAAGAACTATATCCAGGAGCTGTTATCGATGGAAAAATTGGTCGTCAATTATATGTAGCAGTAGAAGAGGCGAAGAGCTATTCTAAATACAATAATGAAAATTCAGCGATAATCTTCCAATTAGGAACTAATGGTCCATTTACAGAAAGTCAAATCGAAGAATTAGTAAAAGAGTTTGATAAAGCTGATATCTACTTCGTAAATATTAAAGTCCCAAGAGCATGGGAAAAAACAGTAAATGCAGCTCTAAAAGAAACTCAAGAAAAAACATTCAAATGTAAAAATTATTGACTGGTATTCAGTAGCAAATAGTAGTAAAGATTTATTTGAGCCAGATAGAGTTCACTTAAATCAAACTGGTATAGCTGAAATGGTAACATTAATAGAGAAAAACTTAAAACGCCCAGTGGAAATTAAGACAAATTAGAAATAATTTAGAGAGCTAAGTAGTAAGAAAATACTATTTAGTTCTTTTTTTGTTTCTCTGTCAAATACAGGGTATGTGAAAAAATTTCATTCTCGCATTTATTATATTCCTATTTTTCTAAAATATAGTGTTAATAGATAGGTTTGTCTTAGAGATAATAAAATTAAAGTATCAATTCTGTTTGAAATATTTAACTTTCGTTGAAATATCAATATAGTTTGTGATATAATATCTTAGTATTATAATTTATAGAATAATAAAAAGGAGATAACTATGACAAAAGTAAGAGTAAGATATGCACCATCTCCAACAGGAAATTTACATATCGGTAATGCAAGAACTGCATTATTTAATTACCTTTTTGCTAAACACAACGGTGGAGATTTCGTATTAAGAATTGAAGATACGGACTTCAAACGTAACAAAGAAGAAGGTGAACGTAGCCAACTTAAATACATGAACTGGTTAGGTTTAGATTATGATGAAGGTATTGGAAAAGAAAAAGAATTCGGTCCATACCGTCAATCTGAGAGAATCGATATTTATCAAAAATATGCTGATCAACTTATCGCAGAAGATAAAGCTTATAAATGCTACATGACAGCTGAAGAATTAGAAGCTGAAAGAGAAGAGCAAATTGCTAACGGATTACCACCGCGTTACAGTGGAAAACACGCTAACCTAACAAAAGAAGAGCAAGAAGCTTTTGAAAAAGAAGGTAGAAAACCTGCTATCCGTATCCGTGTTCCTCAAGACAGAACATATAAATTTGATGATATGGTTAAAGGTGAATTATCATTCGAAGGAAAAGATTTCGGAGATTTCGTAATCATTAA
The DNA here is from genome assembly GCA_927911745.1 of uncultured Gemella sp. Lineage (GTDB taxonomy): Bacteria > Bacillota > Bacilli > Staphylococcales > Gemellaceae > Gemella. Next base: position 5,306 of record CAKMQF010000057.1, on the reverse strand, counting down.
AAATGATGGAGTAGCAACATACAATTTTGCTGTTGTTATCGATGACTACTTAATGAAAATTTCTCACGTATTACGTGGAGACGACCACGTTTCTAATACACCAAAACAACTTGTTGTATATGAAGCATTAGGATTCGAACCACCAAGATTTGGTCACATGACTCTAATCGTAAATGAAAGCAAGAAAAAACTATCTAAACGTGATGAAAGTATCATCCAATTCATCGAACAATATGATGAATTAGGGTACCTTCCAGAAGCATTATTCAACTTCATCGCTTTATTAGGATGGTCTCCAGAAGGTGAACAAGAAATCTTCTCTAAAGAAGAATTTGTTAAAATCTTCGATGAAAAACGTCTAAGTAAATCACCAGCGTTCTTCGATAACAATAAACTTACTTGGATTAACAACCAATACATCAAAGCACAACCTTTAGAAAGAATCGTAGATTTATCATTACCATTCTTCATTAAAGAAGGTGTAGCAACAGCTGAAGAAGTAGAAGCTAATAAAGCATGGTTTGAAAAATTAATTTCATTATACCAACCACAAATGAGTTATGGAGCTGAAATCGTTGAGTTAACAAAACAATTCTTTGTAGAAGATGTTAAATTCGATGAAGAAGAATTAGAAATCTTAAAACAAGAAACTACAGCAACAGTATTCGAAGATTTCTTAACAAAAGTTACTGAAGTAGAAGAATTTACAGCAGACAACATTAAAGCTTTAATTAAAGCTATTCAAAAGATACAGGAGTAAAAGGTAAAAACTTATTTATGCCAATCCGTATCGCATCAACAGGGTCAATGCACGGTCCAGAATTAAATACAAGTTTAGAATTACTTGGTAAAGAACGTGTAGCTGCTAGAGTAAAAGCTGCATTAGAAACAATTAAATAGTATAAATTAAGAAAAGAAATAACGAAAGATTAAGGGTGAAATAAGTTAGAACTACTAAATTTTAGAGTAACCCTTAATTTTAATTTTTCGAGCTGAAAAAAGATAGAGAAATATATATAAAAGTAAAGAAAATATCTTGACATTTATCTTTAAATAAGGTATTATTACTTTATGATATTGTTTTATATATCTTCACGAGTAAGCCCCGGAAAACTTAGTCGTTATGACAGATTAAAAACAACATCTAGGAGGAAAAAAGACATGCGTCAAACATATATGGCAAAGCCATCAACTGTAGAAAAAAAATGGTATGTAATCGATGCTGAAGGACAAACTTTAGGTCGCTTATCATCAGAGGTAGCTTCAATTTTAAGAGGGAAACACAAACCTACTTATACACCACACATCGATACTGGGGATAATGTTATCATTATCAACGCTGAGAAAATTGTGTTAACTGGTAAAAAATTAACTGATAAAATTTACCGTCGTCACACAATGCACCCAGGTGGGTTAAAAGAAAGAACTGCTGGATTAATGGTAGAAAAATATCCAGAAGAACTTTTAGAACTATCTATCAAAGGTATGTTACCAAAAAATACTTTAGGTAGAGCTCAAGGAATGAAACTTCACGTTTACCGTGGAGCTGAACACCCACACGCAGCACAAAAACCAGAAAAATACGAATTACGTGGATAATATAGGAGGAAATAATTAAATGGCACAAGTAGAATATCGCGGTACAGGACGCCGTAAAAGCTCAGTAGCACGTGTAAGATTAGTACCTGGAACAGGGAAAGTTGTTATCAACAACAGAGAAATGCGTGAATACTTACCATTAGAATCATTAGTATTAGACTTAATGCAACCTTTAGAAGTTACATCTACTACAGGTAACTATGACGTTTTAGTTAACGTTAACGGTGGAGGATACACAGGACAAGCTCAAGCAATCCGTCACGGAATTGCACGTGCTTTACTAGAAGTAAACCCAGAATACCGTAAAGACTTAAAACCAGCAGGATTACTAACTCGTGACCCTCGTATGAAAGAACGTAAAAAATACGGTCTTCGTGGTGCGAGACGTGCTCCTCAATTCTCAAAACGTTAATATTGGTCTTATACCAAATTACGTCAAGACATCAGAGAACTTTCTCTGGTGTCTTTTTTTTGTATAAATAGTTGGTTTGAAATTCAATATTTTAGTGTGAAAGCTAGTTGAGAGGGAAATAAAAATACTTCATTTTAAGATAAAAAAATACTTGAAAAATCATTATATTTATAATAATTTTCAAGTATTCTAAATTTATATGTTATTCGTAAATTTCTGAATCTTTAAGAGTAAATACTACTTCAGTTCCAGCTGGATAATTATCTAAAGATAATAATAGTATTTTTTCTTCAATTTTCTTTGGCTTAATTTCTGCACTAACTTGAGCTATTTCATTTAGCTCATCATATAAGTTTTTAAACAGTTTGGCATCTTTTACTTTGATCTTTGGATTAATTTGGTATATTGGCGTTTCACCAAACCAAGTATCTTCATTTTGGAAATCAATTTCTGATTTTTCGTTAACTTTTAATTTGATAGAAATATCATAGTCAAAAGTATATCTATCGAAAAGTTTAGCAAGACTGCTGATGTAGTCGTGTGAACCTTTGTTAGAACGATTTATAAACTTAAGTTTCGCACTGTAATCAATAGCATTAAGATCAAAAATCTCAGCCATTTTAAAAACATCAAATTCATCGTAGACATCTGCAGTTACAAAATTGACTTTTACATCATATCCTACTCGTTGAAATTCTTGGTATTTTTCTAGAAGTTGTTCCACAGTTGCGTCTTCAATATTTTCTTTTACATTTGTAACTGATTCTTTTCCATCTTCTATTACTTCTTGCTTAGGATATTTAACTGTCAATATATAGTTCATTCAATTCTTCCTCCTTAAATTTTGCACATTATTATTATACATATCTTTCATTACATTTACAATAGCATATACTAACATTTGATAAATTAGCTATTAATAGTATAAATTATGTACTAAATATTTTTGAATTTTCAGAAACATCTGAAAATAGTGAAGCTTAATCTTGACATTTTTTATACAAACTTTATATAATAAGTAACATGAAATTTAAAAAAAGGAGGTCATTGCATATGAAAATAATTGCGATTTCAACAAGAAGTGTCGATTACAAATCAGATGCTGGTATAGCTAAAAGACGTTTATACATTAATGGTTATTTTTCAGAAATAGCAGAAAAAAGCTGGCTTTATTTTATTTCCAGTTTGTTCTAAAAATGGATTAGAGGAAATTGCAGCCATGTGTAGTGGCCTTATAATTGCTGGACGAGATAGAGATATAAATCCTAAATATTATGGAGAAAAACCGCTAGAAGGGCTAGAGTATCCTGATGATCCTTATGAGGATGAGTTAGACTTTAAGCTTATTGAGCTTTTTGAGAAGAATAATAAGCCTATCTTAGGGATTTGTAGTGGATTACAAAGTTTAAATATCTATCATGGAGGTACATTAAAACAACATATAGATGAACACTCAAGTAAAGAACAATTGATTCGTCATACTATTGATATAGAAGACAATTCATTTGTTCATAGCTTATATGGGAATAAAACCGAAGTGAACTCAATTCACCATCAAGCAATAAAAGATGTTGCAGAAGGATTCAAAGTTACGGCTGTTGCAGATGATGGAACTATTGAAGCAATCGAGAAAGGAAATCTTATCGGTCTACAATGGCATCCTGAAGTTGATTATGAAGTAGATACGTTCAAAAAAATTTCTTGATCTATGTGAATAAATAGGTAATAAAAATAAATAAACAAAAAAAAACAATAATATACTATCAAAATAGTTGACTATTATCTCAATGATGGTAAACTATTCTTTGTGTAAAATAATAGCAGTGGATTAATTGTTATTGCCTCTATGTTATACATTTTTTAATGTGGCAACTCGTAGCCTATGCTGCTAGGCGAAGTTCCAGTTTTATAACATATACAACAACGATAATCGTGCTTTTTGTTTTCACAACAATAAAAACAAAAAGATAAAAGGAGGAGCATATAATGGCTCGTTTTACAGGTTCAACTTGGAAAAAATCTCGTCGTTTAGGAATTTCACTAAGCGGTACTGGTAAGGAGTTAGCTAAACGTCCTTACGCACCAGGACAACACGGTCCTAACTTAAGAAAAAAACTATCTGAGTATGGTTTACAATTACAAGAAAAACAAAAACTTCGTTACCTACACGGTATGAACGAAAAACAATTCCGTAAATTATTCGATAAAGCTGGTAAATTACAAGGTCTTCACGGTGAAAACTTCATGGCATTACTTGCTACACGTTTAGATTCTGTAGTATACAGCTTAGGTTTAGCTAGAACTAACCGTCAAGCTAGACAATTAGTAAACCACGGACACGTTCTTGTAGATGGTAAAAAAGTAGACATCGCTTCTTACGCTGTTAAACCAGGTCAAGTAGTTTCAGTAAGAGAAAAATCTAGAAACCTTGAAATCATTAAAGAAGCTGTTGAAATCACTAACTTTGTACCTGAGTACTTAACTTTTGATGCTGATAAATTAGAAGGATCATTAGTAAGACTTCCAGAAAGAAGTGAATTACACCCAGAAATCAACGAACAACTTATCGTTGAGTACTACAGCCGTTAATAACAAAAAATATCGACTATCCCAGTATTATAAGTACTTGGGGCAGTCGATTTTTTTTTAAAGGGGGAAAAAAGGGGGAAACTTATCTAACTTTTCTCTTAAGTCGTTTTTCATGTTTTTTGTAACGTGTGTATAAACTTCTAAGGTTACATTGATGTTAGAGTGGCCCAGTCTTTCAGAAATGACTTTAATGGGGACTCCTGCTTCAACTAACAAAGCAACGTGTGTATGGCGGAACATATGTGTAGATAAGTCATATTTCCTCAAATTAAAGCCTAAAGTACTGATTGATACATTAAATATATATTCTTGATCAGAAATATAATCATATAGGATTTTCAACACAGTCTCATTAACTTCTATCGTTCTTATGCTGGATGCAGTTTTAGGTGAGGTTACTTTACCGTTTTGCAATCTAGTTTTAGTGATAGAAATAGTTTTATTTTTAAAATCTATATCAGAAGTTTTTAGTGCTAATAGTTCTCCTGCACGCAATCCTGTGTATAATTGAATTATAACAAAATTTCTTGTTAATGTGTGCTCAATTGTTTCTAGTACCTCTTGAATACTGTCTGTTTCGATATATTTAATTTTTTGTGATTCAATATATCTTTCTTCTTTTATAAAGTTTTTTCTTTCTTTTAATTCAAGTTCTTTTTGCTTATGCTCCTGTTTAAGTCTCTCTTTTTCGGGATTTTAAAAAAAA